>NZ_JBHXML010000058.1:0-68396 GCF_042720345.1 Kitasatospora sp. NPDC058478
GGCCAGGGCGAGGGTGTCCAGCGGGCGGCCGACCAGGCTGACCACCTCGGTGGACTCCAGCGGCCAGCCGAGTCGGGCGCAGGCGTGGGAGACGGCGGAGGGGTGCGGCAGGACGCGCAGCCGCCCGGCGCCGACCGTCTCGGCGAGGGTGCGGCCGATGCCGTAGAACATCGGGTCGCCGCTGGCCAGGACGGCGACCCGGCGGTCCGCGTGCGCGGCGAACAGCCCGGGAACGGCCGGGCGCAGCGGGGACGGCCACGGGACGCGCTCGGCGGCGACCTCGTCGCGGGGGAGGAGGTCCAGCTGCCGGGGGCCGCCGACGACCACCTCGGCTGCCCGCAGGGCGGCCTGGCCGGCGGTGGAGAGGCCGGGCCAGCCGTCGGCCCCGATCCCGACGACGGTGATCGGGGGTGGCAGCTCGGGCACCGGGTGGCTCCTGTCGTTCGGCGGGCGCCGTGAGTAGAAAAAATAACTATCGGGGCAGCCTACCTGGCGGTATCCGGCCGCCCGTCTCCCGCCCGTCCCCCGCTACCGGTCCGCCCAGTCCCCCGAGTCGATCACCGCGGGCCGCTCCCGCAGTCGGCTTTCGACGACGGGCCCGGCGAAGTACACCCAGGCCTCCCGCAGCTCGCCCGCCGCCGTCCGCACCGGCAGCCGCCGCCGTACGTACAGGCCCGTCCCGTCCGCCCGGCAGTCCTCCAGCCGGTCCAGCGCCGCGAGCGCTCCGGCGTACGCGCCGGGCCGTACGGTGATCAGCTCGCCCACGATCCGGCGCCCGGGCGTCGCGTCCGGCACCGCGTACGGGTACCCGGGGCCGTCGTGCAGTGTGGCGCCGTCCAGCACGGCCGGGCGGATGTCGGCGCAGCGTTCGGCCAGGTGGGCGGCGTGGTTGCGGCCGCCGCTGCGCAGGGTGCCGTAGACGAAGAACGGCAGGGCCTCCTCGGACACGGGTTCGACCTCTCGGCTGGGGGAGCGCCCACGGTACGTCCTCGCGCCCGCGCCGCGATAGCGCCTCTTGCCTCGCGCGCCTCTTGCCTCGCGCGTCCCGTGCCCCGCGCGTCCGCCGGACGGTGGGCGTCAGGCGGCGTCCGGGGCGGTCCGTGCGTAGGTGAGGACGACGTTGCCGCGCTCGAAGACGCGGCTGTCGGTGAGCGTGAAGGCGCGGGGCCCGAACTCCGCGCGGAACAGCGGGATGCCCGATCCGACCACCACCGGGTACTGCTTGATGATCAACTCGTCGATCTCGGGCAGCAGCCGGCCGGCCAGGTCGGCGCCGCCGCAGAGCCAGATGCCGAGCCCGTCCTGCTGCTTCAGCCGGCGGACGAGGGCCACCGGGTCCTCCGCGGTGACCTCCACCGCCGGGTCCGGGCTGGTGCCGAGGGTGCGGGAGACCACGATCTGCCGCAGGTGGGCGTAGGGGCTGGTGAGGCCCACGGCCAGCCCCGGTGCGTAGGTGCCGCGGCCCATGACGACGGTGTCGAAGCGCTTGTTGGGTGCCTCCGCGATGCCGAACGCCGCGCGGCCGGGGGTGGGGATGGTCTCCGGGTACTCGGCGAAGAGCGTCGAGGTGTAGTCCTCGGTGAGGAACGGCGCGAAGAAGTCGAAGCTGTCGTCCGGGCCGGCGATGAAGCCGTCGATGGTGGTGCCGATGAAGTAGGTGAGCTTGCGCATGCAGGTCCTTTGGGGTCGGGAAGCGGCGCGGGCCGTGCGGCCCGCCGCCTAACCACTCCGACTATAGTACTCCAGTCGTAGTGGTTGCCAAGGTGTTTTCGGACCCGGGCACCCCGGCTCCCGAAAACCCCGCGAGAGAGAATCGACCCATGGTCCAGAACCCCGCCCGCCGCACCGCCCTCGCCGACGCCGCCATCGAGGTCCTCGCCCGCGAGGGCGCCCGCGGCCTCACCTTCCGCGCGGTCGACGTGCAGGCCGGCGTCCCCAACGGCACGGCCTCCAACTACTTCGCCAACCGCGACCACCTGCTCCACCAGACCGCCCGGCACATCCACCACCGGCTCACCCCGGACCCGGCCGTCATCGCCGACCTGCTGCGGGCCCCGCGTGACCGCGCTCTGGTCGCCGCCCTGATGCGCGACCTGATCCGCCGCATCTCCGCGGACCGGGCCGGCTACCTCGCGATGCTCGAACTGCGCCTGGAAGCCACCCGCCGCCCCGGCCTGCGGGCCCAGCTCACCGGCACCATCCGCGAGCAACTGGAGGCCAACGTCGCCTACCACCTCGACGGAGGACTGCCCGGCGACCGCGAGACCGTCCTCGTCCTCTACCTCGCGATGACCGGCCTGATCGTCGAACACCTCACCCTGCCCGAGGTGTTGGGCACCGACACCCTGCCCGCCCTGCTCGACACCATCGTCGAGCGAATCGTCCCCGCCACCTGACCCTGCCGGCCTCGCGTTTCGGCGGGCGAGGGGGCGGCTGTGCCGGAGGGGGTGTCAGAGGGTGTGCGGGGGCCTGCCCGTCCACCAGTTGCCGGGGGCGTCGGGGTCGCGGCTGGTCCAGAACTCGATGATCGCGCTGGTGAACTCGGCTGCGGAGAGGGTGCCGTCGCCGTCGCGGTCGAGGTGGCGGAAGGCCTCGTCGGCGTCGTCGCGGGAGAGGCCGGCGAAGTGGCCGCGCTGGAAGACGAAGAACTCGCCGGCGTCGACCGTTCCGCTGCGGTCGGTGTCGGCGACGGCGAGGAAGGCGTCGGCGAGTGCGCCGAAGCTGGTCCGCGCGGCCTCGGGGTCGTCGGAGAGGGCGCCGGTCGAGCGGACGAACTGTTCGCGGGTGATCGCCTCGGTGCCGGCGGGCAGGCGGGCCAGGTGCAGGTCGTGCCAGACCGTCAGGTAGGCGCGGACGATGACGGCCTCGGCCTCCGAGCCCTCCTGGTGGCCGAGCGAGCGGGCGACGGCGATGCCCATGAGGATGTGGTCCCGTTCGGTGAGGAGTCCGTCGCCGTCGGCGTCGAGGTGGTCGAACCCGTGGTTGATCTTTGCTGTGAGCAGGTCGTCCGACAATGTGCCCCCTCGGTTGGCGATCACTACGACACGTCGCCAGCACGCTAGTGCCTGGAGTCGCGCTCGCGCAGCCGAACGACGGGCGAACGGCCACACGAGCGCGACTCAAGGGCGAGGTTGCTAGCCGTCCTGGTGCTCGGCCCAGACGTACGCCTCGGGGAGCAGGTCGAGGACGGGCAGGGCGAGCAGTTCCGTCCCCCGCTTGACGATGATCTCGACCGTCGGGAAGTAGTCGAGCAGCACCTGCCGGCAGCGGCCGCACGGCGGCACGACGCCCCGGCCCCGGTCGCCGACCGCGACGACCGTGGTGAGGTCGTACGCGCCCTGGCCGGCGGCCGCGCCGATGAGGACGAGCTCCGCGCACGGGCCGCCGGTGAAGTGGTAGGCGTTCAAGGCCGTGACGATCCGCCCGTCGGCGTTGCGTCCGGCGGCCGCGACGGTGTGGTTGTCGCCCCGGGAGAAGCGCTGGGCCACCGCCCGGGCGGCCTCGACGAGCTCCTGGTCGACGGCTGCGCGGTCTCCTACGGGGTCGGATTGATCGCTGGCGGACATATTCGCTGGGACTCCTTGATCGCACATGACAGGCTTCGAGCATGGACCGACCGCCCCTGATCGTGCCAACGCTTTGCGCGGGCCCCTTCACCCTTCGCCCCTGGCGCCTCACCGACCTCGCCGTGGTCCGGGAGGCGGGCACCGACCCGTACATCCCGCTGGTCACCACCGTCCCGGCCGCCTCCGCCGGGTACGACGACGGGGCCGATCGGGCGTTCGTCGAACGGCAGTGGGCGAGGGCGGCGGACGGCACCGGTTACTCCTTCACCGTGGCGTCGCGGCCGGACGACCGGGCCGTCGGCTTCGTCGGGCTGTTCCCGCAGGCCGACGGCAGGGCCTCCGTCGGTTACTGGACGGCCCCCTCGGCGCGCGGGCGCGCGGTGGCCGGGCACGCGCTGCGGACGGTCGCGGCCTGGGCGCTGGACGACCTCGGCCTCGCCCGGCTGGAGCTGTACATCGAACCCTGGAACGCCGCGTCCCTCCGGACCGCCGAGCGGACCGGCTTCCGGCACGAGGGCCTGCTGCGCAGCCACCGCACCGTCGGCGACGAGCGCCGCGACATGCACCTCTACGCACTCCTCCCCACCGACCCCCGCGAGGCCACGCCCGGCCCCTGTGAGGCCACCGACCCCCGTGAGGCCACGCCCGACCGCACGGCCACGGCCAGTCCCCGCGAGGACCGGTCCCAGGATTAGTGCACCGCCGCCAGCAGTTCCCGGGTGTACTCGGTGTGCGGCGCGCTGAACAGGCGGTCGCGGTCGGTGGACTCGACCAGTCGGCCCCGGTGCATCACGGCCACCCGGTCGCAGAAGTGCCGCACCACGGCGAGGTCGTGCGAGACGAACAGGAAGGCGACGCCGAGGCGTTCGCGCAGCTCCATCAGCAGGTTGAGCACCTGCGCCTGGACCGAGACGTCGAGGGCCGACACCGGTTCGTCCGCGATGATCAGGCGCGGCTGCGGGGCGAGGGCCCGAGCGATGCCGATCCGCTGGCGCTGTCCGCCGGAGAACTCGTGCGGGTAGCGGTCCAGGTGGGCGGCGGGCAGCCCGACCTGGTCCAGCAGTTCGGCCGAGCGCTCCCGCCGCTGGGCCGCGTCGAGTGAGGTGTGCAGGCGCAGCGGGGTGTCGAGGGTCTGGGCGACGGTGCGGCGCGGGTTGAGGGAGGCGTACGGGTCCTGGAAGACCAGCTGGATCTCCCGGCTGAGCCGGCGCCGCAGCTCCCGGCTCGGGCGGGTGACGTCCTGGCCGTCGTACAGGACCGTTCCCGAGGTGGGCTGTTGGAGGCCGGCCAGGACGCGGGCGGTGGTGGACTTGCCGGAGCCGGACTCGCCGACCAGTCCGAGCGTCTCGCCGGGGGCGATCCGCAGTCCTACGCCCTCCACTGCCCGGACGGGCTCGGCGCGCAGGCTGGGAAGGCGGCGCCGCCCGGGGAAGTGGACGGCGAGGTCCGCCACCTCGACGAGCCAGCGCTCGGGGTGCCCGACCGTCCGGGGCGCGAATTCGGCGGTGGGTGACGGATCGTCAACTGTCGGCAACGGTGAGCCGGGTACGGAGTCGAGGGTGAGCGCCGCCCCGACCAGTGCGCGGGTGTACGGCTCGCGCGGCGCGGCCAGCAGCTCGACGGTCGGCGCGGACTCGACCTCGACGCCGCCGCGCAGCACGAGCGTGCGGTCCGTCGTCCCGGCGACCACGCCGAGGTCGTGGCTGACCAGCAGCACCGCCGTGCCGTGCTCGCGCTGCAACTCGCCGAGCAGGTCGAGGACTTGCCGCTGCACCCGGGAGTCCAGGGCGGTGGTGGGCTCGTCGGCGATCAGCACCTGCGGGTCGTTCATCAGTGCCATGGCGATCATCACCCGCTGGCGCATCCCGCCGGAGAACTGGTGCGGGAAGTCGCGCACCCGGGCGGCCGGGATGCCGACCCGGTCGAGCATCGCGGCGGCCCGTCGGCGGGCCTCGGCGCGGCCGGCGCCGGGGTGGTGCAGCCGGTACATCTCGGCGAGTTGGGCGCCGACGCCGTGGAAGGGGCTGAGCGAGGTGAGCGCGTCCTGGAAGACCAGCGCGGCCCGGCCGCCCCGGACCGGGCGCAGCGTGGACTCCGTCGCGCCCACCAACTCCTGCCCGCCCAGCCGGATCGAGCCGGTGACGGTGGTGGTGCGCGGGTCGTGCAGGCCGAGGACGGCGAGGCCGGTGGCCGACTTGCCGGAGCCCGACTCGCCGACCAGGCCGAGGACTTCACCGGCGGCGAGGTCGAAGGAGAGCCCCCGGACGGCGGTCACGGGCGTCCCGCCGCGCGGGTCGGCGAAGGTGACGGTCAGATCGCGAACGCTCAGCACGGGCTCTGCGGAGGGCGCGGCACCAGGCCCAGGAGCGGCCTCCGACACGGCTCCGGGCGCGGCTCCGGGCACGCCCCCGGACACGGATTCAACAGTGGACGTCATCGAACGGCTCCAGTCAGCTCAGGCGGATTCGCGGGTCGAGCCAGGCCACCACCAGGTCGGCCAGCGCGACGAACAGCACCACGAAGCAGGCGGCCAGCAGCACCGCGCCGACCACCGCGGGCAGGTCCTGCCCGGACACCGCCTGGGCGGCGAACCGCCCGACCCCGTTCAGCCCGAACACCGTCTCGGTGATGACCGCCCCGCCGAGCAGCACCCCGGCCTCCAGGCCGAGCAGTTGCACCAGCGGTCCGGCGGCGCCGCGCGAGGTGTACTTGAGGTGGGCGCGCAGCCGGCCGAGGCCCTTGCCGCGCGCCGTGCGGACGTACTCCTCGTTCATCGTCTCCAGCAGCTGGGAGCGTGAAAGCCGGGCGAACACGGCGGAGTTGACGAAGCCGAGGACGAGCCAGGGGAGCAGCAGCCCGCCCGCCCAGGCCGCGAGGTCCTCGGTCGGCGGGGTGTAGGAGGGCAGTGGCAGCAGGCCGGTGGAGTAGACCAGTGCCCACTGGGCGACGTATCCGAGGAAGTAGATCTGCACGCTGGCGCCGACGAGGGTGAAGCCGGAGAGCAGCCGGTCGGTGCGGCCGCCGTGCCGCAGCGCGGAGACGAACCCGGTGCCGAGGCCGAGCACCAGCAGGACGGCGAGGGCGCCGGCGGTGAGCGAGAAGGTGACCGGCAGGTGGTCGGCCAGGGCCTCGGTGACGGGCTGGTGCAGCCGGTAGGAGTAGCCGAGGCAGGGCGCGTCGCAGTGGATGACCGAGCCGTCCACGTCGCTGATGTCGCGCCCGGCGACGACCCCGGTGAGGTAGTCGGTGTACTGGGTGAGCAGCGGCTGGTCCAGGCCCATGCTCTGGCGCACCGCCGCGACTTGGCCGCTGTCGCAGCGCGGGCCGCAGGCGGCGCGGGCCGGGTCGGCGGGCGCGGCGTAGAAGAGGGCGAAGGCGGCGGCGGAGACCGCGACCAGGACGGCGAGGGCCTGGAGGGTCCGCCGCAGGGCGAAGGAGAGCATGGCCGGTCCGGGGTCGACGGGACGGGGAGACGTACGCGAGGGCTACGTGGAGCACACGGGGAGTGCAGGACTTCAGGGGCCCGCCCCCGCACCGACCGGCGCGGGGGCGGGTACGGCGGTCAGGACTTCAGGTACAGCCACGCCAGGCTGACCGTGCCGTAGATGGGGTGGATGAACGCCCCGCCGACGTTGGAGCCGCGTACCTGGTTGACGTTCGCGTAGACGAACGGCAGCACCGGGACGTCCTGCATCACGGTCTTCTCCAGCGCGTACAGCTCCTTGGCCTTGGCGCGCGGCTCGCCGATCTGGTTGATCCGGTCGATCTCCTTGTCCACCGCCGGGTTGCGGTAGCGCGCGGAGTTGAGGTCGCTGCCGGCGCGGCCGTCGAAGGAGAACGGGATCAGCGTGGACGGGGTCGGCCAGTCGACGGAGGAGGTCTCCTCGAACAGGTCGTACGGGGAGTCGGCGCGGTGCACCTCGTCCAGGAACGCCTTGGGGTCGATCGGCTTGGGCACGATGGTGATGCCCGACTTGGCGAAGCCGTCCACCAGCACCTGCGCGGTGCGCTGTCCGTCCGGGGTGTTCTTGTACCCGTAGGTCAGGCTGGTCGGCGCCTGCTTGGCCTTGGCGAGCGCGGCCTTGGCGGCCTCCGGGTCGCCTTCGGGCTTGACCGGGTAGAGGTCGTACTTCTCCCAGTCGATCAGCGCCGGCGAGCTGAGCGTGCTGGCGAGTTCGCCGATCCGGGAGCCGCCCTGGACCTGGCGGGCCTGCTGGCGGGGGTATCCGAGGTGCAGGGCCTTGCGGACCTCGACGTCCGGCACCCGCTCGTTGTTGATCACCAGCTGGGTGACGAAGGCGCCCTGGCGCCCGGAGACGACCAGGTCCTTGGCCTTCGGGTCGGTGTCGGCGGTCTGGTACAGCTCGGGGGAGAGCACGTCGGAGGCGGTGGTGGCGCTGGCGCCGCCGTCGCGCCCGGACAGGATCTCCTGGTTGATGTTGAGCGCCTCCTTGCCGAACGTGAAGACGAACTTGTCCGGGTACTGGCTGCGGATCGGGTCGGTCTCGGCCTTCCAGGCGGGGTTGCGCTCCAGCACCATGCGGGTGTTCTGGACGTGCTCGACGATCCGGTAGGGGCCGGTGGCGAACGGCTGCCGGTCGTAGTCCGTCCCGGTGTCCTTGTCCCGGCGCACCGGCGAGGACGAGGACTGCGCGGCCATGTACGGGACGTCGGCCTGCGGCTGCGGGAAGTGGAAGACGAGGGTGTGCTCGTCGGGCGTCTCGATCGCGGCCAGGTCGCCGTCCTGCGGGCCGGCGTACTTGGCGCGCGCCGCCTCGTAGCTGGCCTCGCCGGTGAGCCACTGCGGCCAGTACGGCGGGCCGACCTCGTAGCCCTTGCCGAAGCTGCGCTCGATGCCGTACTTGACGTCCTGGGAGGTGATCGGCTTGCCGTCCTCCCAGGCCACGCCGTCCTTGAGCCGGTACGTCCAGGTGCGCCCGCCGTCGCCGGAGGTGCCGGTGTCGGTCGCCAGGTCGCCGACCAACTTGGCCTTTCCGTCGACGACCTGATACTGCGTCAGCTGGCGGCCCCAGAGCAGCGAGGCGTTGTACGTCGCGCCCGCGTAGACCTTCTGCGGGTCGAGGTGGCGGAACTCGACGCTGTTGTACACGTTCACGGTGCCGCCCACGCGGGCGCCGGCGACGGCGGGGGCCGGGCCGGCGCTCTCCTTCTCGCCGCCGAGCGCGGCGGTCAGCGGGGACGTCTCCTTGGCGGCCGCCCCGGCGGGCGCCGGGCCGGTGCCCGCGCCGGCCGAGCAGGCGGTCGCCAGCAGGGCGGTGGCGACGACGGCGAGGGACGGTCTGGTCCAGCGCATGGCGAATCTCTCCTTGCCCCGGGAGTCGGGGCGGGTCGGGGCGGGCTTGGGGTGATGGACGGAGGAGGACGGGGGCTCAGCGGGCGGCGCGCGGGTCCAGCGCGTCCCGGACGGCATCGCCGAGCAGGTTGAAGGCGAGCACGAAGAGCAGCAGGGCGACACCGGGGAAGACCATGTAGGTCGGATCGGCCTGGAAGACCTCGGAGCCGCGGGAGATCATCCGCCCCCAGTCCGGGATCGGCTCCGTGATGCCGACGCCGAGGAAGGACAGCACCGCTTCGGAGGCGACGAAGGTCGGTACCGCCATGGTGGCGTGCACCAGCAGCTGCGAGCGGACGTTCGGCAGCAGTTCGTGGACGACGACATGGAATCGGCCGGCGCCCTGGGCCCGGGCGGACTGCACGAAATCCCTTTCCCGGAGCGACCGCACGGTGGCCCGCAGGGAAAGCGCGAGCGGAATCCAGCCGAACGCGGAGAAGACCAGGATCAGCACCAGGAACTGCATCCACTCCGGTTCCGCGGCGCCCGGATCGACCAGCCGGGACTGGATGACGGGGCTCAGCGCGAGGAGCAGGAGCAGGGTCGGAAAGGCCAGCAGCACGTTGGCCAGGAAGCCGAACAGCCGGTCGGCGATCCCGCCGAGGTAGCCGACCGCGACCCCGGCCAGCACGCCGAGCGTGGTGGTCACGGCGGCGGAGGCGAAGGCGATCAGCAGCGAGGTGCGGATGCCGTAGAGCAGCTGGGTCAGGACGTCCCGGCCGAGCCCCGGCTCCAGGCCGAACCAGAAGTCGCCCGAGATGCCGCCGTTCGGCAGGACGGGCAGGCCGCTGTCGCTGAGCAGGCCGGGGGAGTTCTGGCCGTAGTGCTCGACCGGGTTCTTCCCGTACAGGGCGGCGATCAGCGGGGCGGCGAGGGCGAGCAGCAGGAAGAGCAGGACGACGGCGAGGGCGGCGGCGCCGACCCGGTCGCGCAGGAGCCGGCCGAGCAGCCTCGGCGCGGCGGGTGCGGGGACGGAGCCCGCTGCTGTTTCGACCACGGCCATGAGAGGCGTACTCCCCGAATTCTCCGCCGCCCTGTGGGTGAGGGTGCGCTGGTGTGCATTTCCGAACCGGCCCCCGGGGGTTTCCCGTCGGCTGTTCGAGCGCCATCAGACCGGATGCGCGGGGAGGTCCGCAAATCACCTCCGGCGGTTTTCCCCGGCATTGTTTCGGCGCGTATTGCGGCTTCATTCGGCGTCATTGCGCCGCAATACCGGCGTTGCAGAAGAACGGACATCGAGGGGCGAAACGGGCGTGCCGTCCCGAATCCTGAGATCTCCGCCACATCCCCCCGGGCATTGGTACGATCCCGGGGAGCCGCGACTGGCGCGCACGGATGGAACCGACCATCGGGAAGCGGCTCCGTGCACCCGCACGACAGTTGCCGAGCGCCTGGGCCGTCCGTACTCGTCCGTGCACCACGAGGAGACCGCCTTGGCCACCCCGCACACCCCTCATGCCGTTGAGGCCGCCCAGGCCCCGCACACCGCCGCCGGCGCGGCCGCCGACACCGCCTTCCGCAGCGCCCTCGACGTGGTCGCCGGCGTGGAGCCGCGGATCGCCGCCGCCATCGGCCAGGAGCTGGAGGACCAGCGCGCCTCGCTCAAGCTGATCGCCAGCGAGAACTACGCCTCCCCGGCCGTCCTGCTCGCCATGGGCAACTGGCTCAGCGACAAGTACGCCGAGGGCACCGCGGGCCGGCGCTTCTACGCGGGCTGCCGCAACGTCGACACCGTCGAGACCATCGCCGCCGAGCACGCCCGCGCCCTGTTCGGCGCCGACCACGCCTACGTCCAGCCGCACTCCGGCATCGACGCCAACCTCACCGCCTTCTGGGCCGTCCTCTCCCAGCGGGTGGAGAGCCCGGCGCTGGAGCGGGCCAAGGTCCGGGGCGTCAACGACCTCACCGAGCAGGACTGGGCGCAGCTGCGCCAGTCGCTCGGCAACCAGCGGATGCTCGGCATGTCCCTGGACGCCGGGGGCCACCTCACCCACGGCTTCCGACCCAACATCTCGGGCAAGATGTTCGACCAGCGCAGCTACGGCACCGACCCGGCCACCGGCCTGATCGACTACGACGCGCTGCGCGAGACCGCCCGGGAGTTCCGCCCGCTGATCCTGGTCGCCGGCTACTCCGCCTACCCGCGACTGGTCGACTTCCGGCGGATGCGCGAGATCGCGGACGAGGTCGGCGCGACCCTCATGGTCGACATGGCGCACTTCGCCGGCCTCGTCGCGGGCAAGGTGCTGACCGGCGACCACGACCCCGTCCAGCACGCCCAGATCGTCACCACGACCACCCACAAGTCGCTGCGCGGCCCGCGCGGCGGCATGGTGCTGTGCGACACCGAACTGGCCGAACACGTCGACCGCGGCTGCCCGTTGGTGCTCGGCGGACCGCTCTCGCACGTCATGGCCGCCAAGGCGGTCGCCTTCGCCGAGGCCCGCCGACCCGAGTTCCAGACCTACGCCCACGCCGTCGTGGACAACGCCCGGGCGCTCGCCGAGGGCCTGCTGCGCCGCGGCGGCCGGCTGGTCACCGGCGGCACCGACAACCACCTCGTCCTCGCCGACGTCTCCGGCTACGGCCTGACGGGCCGTCAGGCGGAGGCTGCGCTGCTGGACTCGGGCGTCGTCACCAACCGCAACTCCGTCCCGCAGGACCCGAACGGCGCCTGGTACACCTCGGGCGTGCGCCTCGGCACCCCGGCCCTCACCACCCGCGGCCTCGGCACCGCCGAGATGGACGAGATCGCCGCCCTGATCGACACCGTCCTGCGCGCCACCACCCCGACCACCACCGCGGGCGGCGCCCCCTCCAAGGCCCAGTACCGCCTCGACGACGCCGTGCGCGACGGCGTCGCCAAGCGCGCCACCGACCTCCTCGCCCCCTTCCCCCTCTACCCGGGCGTCGACCTCACCTGACCGGCCGCACCTGACCGGCCGCACCTGACCGGCCGCACCTGGCCGGCCCCGCCTGGCCGGCCCCGTCCAACCGCCCTCGATGCCCGAACCCCCGGGCCCGCCGCCCCACTTGCGGCGGGCCCGGAGCCGGCGCCGAGGCCGGCACCCCGCTCGGTACCGAGGTCAGTACTGCAGCGACTTGTACTGGAGGAACTCCTCCAGCCCGTGGCGGCCCAGTTCGCGGCCGAGGCCGGAGCTCTTGTAGCCGCCGAACGGGGCGAGCGGGTTGAAGCGGCCGCCGTTGAGGTCGACCTGGCCGGTGTCGAGGCGGCGGGCGAAGGCGGCGGCGGTGTCGGTGTCCGCGGCCCAGACGCCGCCGGCCAGGCCGTACTCGGTGTCGTTGGCGAGTTCGGCGGCGTGGTCCTCGTCCCGGTAGGGGAGGACCACCAGGACGGGGCCGAACACCTCCTCCCGGGCGATCGCCATGTCCCCCGTGACGTCGGCGAGCACGGTCGGGTGGACGTAGAAGCCGGTGGGCAGGCCCGGGACGGGCTCCGCGCCGCCGACGACCAGCCGGGCGCCCGCGGCGAGCGCGCCCTCGACGTAACCGCGCACCCGGGCCAGCTGCTCGGCGTTGACCAGCGGGCCGATCCGGGTCTGCGGGTCGGTCGGATCGCCCGGGGCGTACTTGGCGGCGGCCTTCGCGGCCGTCGTGACGGCCTCCTCGTACTGGTCCTGGTGCACCAGCAGGCGGGTCCACGCGCTGCACGTCTGGCCCGAGTTGGCGAACACGTTGGCGATGTTGACGTTGACCGCCCGGGTCAGGTCCGCGCCCGGCAGCACCACGTTGGCGGACTTGCCGCCGAGTTCCAGGGCGACCCGCTTCAGACCCCGGCCGGCCGTCTCGGCGACCTGCCGGCCGACGGCGGTGGATCCGGTGAACGAGACCACGTCCACGCCCGGATGGGCGGCGAGCGCCGCACCCGCCACCGCGCCCGTGCCGGTCACCAGGTTGAACGCGCCTGCGGGGAAGCCCGCCTCGTGCACCAGCCGGGCGAACAGCCGGGCCACCAGCGGGGTGTCCTCGGCGGGCTTGAGGACCACCGGGCAGCCGGCCGCCAGGGCCGGGACGACCTTGGCGACGATCTGGTGCAGCGGGTAGTTCCACGGCGTGATCGCCGCGACCACCCCGGCGGGCTCGGCGAGCACCACCGAGTTGCCGATCCGTTCCTCGAAGGGGTGCTCGGCGAGCAGTGTCAGGTAGGAGGTCGCCACGGTCAGCGGCGCTCCGGCGTGCACGGCGGCGGCGAAGCCGACCGGGGCGCCGAGTTCGGCGACCACGGTGGCGGTGATCTCCTCCTGCGCGGCGGCGATTTTGTCCCGCAGCCGGGTCAGCAGGGCGAGCCGGTCCGCGCGGGCGGTCGTCGCCCAGCCGCGGGCCGCCCGGCGGGCCGCGGCGACCGCGGCGTCGACGTCGGCCGGCCCGCCGGCCGGCACGGTGGCGAGCACCTGCTCGGTCGCCGGATTCAGCACCTCGATCGACCCGGCGTCGTCCAGGGAGGGCCGCCAGGCGCCGTCGATGTACTGGTCGCCGTACTCCGCGTGCTGCTGCACCGAGTGTCCTCTCATCCGGTCGGCCGATTGACCAACAGCGCTAGTCAAAGGGCCAGTCAAGGCGGCCCGGTCGGCCGCGCGCAAGAGCCAATCCGGTCCGGTGGGCCGGCGGGTTACCCCGGGGCGAACCGCGCGGTGTACTCGTCGAACGGCTCGGTCCCCGCGCCCGCGCCCCGTTCGTCCGACCGCTCAAGGGCCTCGCACGGCCACGGCACCGGGCGGCCGCCCGCCCACCGTCCTCGTCACCGCCTCCGCCACCGCCGTCAGCTCCACCGCCCGCCGCCGGGCGTCCAGTTGACGATCCGCGCGCGGCGCGACCGGCCGGCCGTGGTCCGCCGTCGCGGGACACCGGACGAACCGTCCCGAAGGCTCCGCGTTCACCCTCCGACAGCGAAACGACGGTCCGCGAAAATCATTGCGCGAAAAGCTCCTCACGCCTGCGGGCACCGCTGTAGATTGCAGCGAACTCAGCGGTGAAGCACTACTGTTGCCAGTGGTTCGTAGTGGTGCACATGGTCCGGGACCAGCGCGTCCCACGGTCGGGCGGGGGTTTCCACCGGGCTGAGGTCTGGCTCAAATCCGCAGGTCATCCGTACCGCATAAGGAGCATCCCGTGACCGATGCCGCGTTGAAGGACGAGTCGCAGCGGCCTGCCGAACCAGCCGTGCTGGAGGACGTTCCGGGCTGGTTCTGGGACCATGACCGGCACTCGTTCGACTGGTTCATGGGACGGCAGGAGAAGACCGGGGTCACCGGCGACCTGCTGGAGATGGGCGCGTACCTGGGCCGCAGCGCGATCGTGATCGGCGAGCACCTCCAGCCCGGCGAGTCCTTCACCGTCTGTGACCTCTTCGACTCGGACGCGCCGGACGACGAGAACGCGGCCGAGATGGACACCTCCTACCGGAAGTCGCTGACCCGCTCGGCCTTCGAGGTCAACTACCTCGCCTTCCACGAGGAACTGCCGGAGATAATCCAGGCCCCGACCTCAGCCCTGGCCGGCGGGCGGATCGCGGCGGGCACGTTCCGCTTCATCCACATCGACGCCTCGCACCTGTACGAGCACGTCGTGGGCGACCTCCAGGTGGCCCGGGTCGCGCTCCAGGACCAGGGTGTCGTCGTCCTGGACGACTACCGCTCGCAGCACACCCCGGGCGTGGCCGCCGCGACCTGGGGCGCGGTCTTCAACCACGGGCTCAAGCCGATCATGTTGACCGAGTGCAAGTTCTACGGCACCTGGGGGGATCCGGAGCCGTTCCAGCGCGACCTGCTCGACCGGGTGGACCTCGCCTCCGGCTGTTACCTCAGCTCCGAGACCTTGAACGGGCAGCAGGTGCTCCGGATGACCGGCGACTCGGACGGGATCGGCGCGTTCCGCCCCTCCCGCCACCACCGGCGGCTGGCCGCCGAGGCGGCCCGGGACGAGGCCTCGCAGTCCCGCCGGGCGGTCCAGGAGGAGGCCGCCCGCGACCTCGCCGCCCGCCGGGCCCGCGCCGCCGAACTGCGCCGCCCGGCCAATGTCGCCAAGCGCGCCGCCCGCGACCTGCTGCCCCCGGTCGTCACCTCCGTCATCCGCCGCGCCCGCCGCGGCTGACGGCCGCCCGCCGACGGCCGACGGGTCCGACTGTCACCCGATACTCGGCCCCGCCCTGTCCCGCCCCGCCAACGCCGAAGGGCCGGTCGACGAACTCGACCGGCCCCTCGGTGTTGCGCGCTCCCTCAGGCCCGCGAGGCCTCCCGCGGCTCCTGGCCGGAGCCCGCGGAGCCCGCAGAGCCGTCGGAGCCCTCGGCGGCCGCGGCCTCCTCGGCCAGCTCGCGCCGGACGGCGGCCAGGGACGGGTTGGCCCAGGCGCTGGCGACGCCCCAGTGGTAGAAGGCCAGTGCGATGGCCGCGACGACCAGCAGGTCCCAGCCCTCGGGCAGGTAGCCCTGGCCGCCGAAGTCGGTGCTGCCGGCCCAGGAGACGCCGGCCATCACGAACAGGTACGCGACCATCCAGGCGCCCGCCTTCAGGTGCGGCTTCAGCTCGGCCCACGGCTTGCGCAGCTCGTACCAGGCCCAGATCGGCAGACCGGCGGCCATCAGCAGGATGACCTTGCCGGTGAGCGGCCAGCGGGCCCAGTACAGGACCAGCGAGCCGAACACCATCGCCACGGGCGCGATGACCGGCATGGCCCGCAGCCGGACCGGCCGGGGCAGGTCCGGCGCGAGGCGGCGCAGCGCCATCACGGCGACCGGGCCGGTGACGTACGAGATCACGGTGGCGACCGAGACGATCTCGGCCAGCGAGCCCCAGCCGCGGAAGACCGCGAGGAACAGGAAGGCGACCACCAGGTTGAGCACCAGGGCCGGGCGCGGGATGCCGGTCTTGGCGTCGACCTTGCCGAAGATCTTCGGCAGGTGGCCGTTCTCCTGCACGCCGTGGATCATGCGCGAGGTGGTGGCGGCGTAGATCATGCCGGTGCCGCTGGGGGAGACGAAGGCGTCCGCGTACAGCAGCAGGGCGAGCCAGTTGAGGCCCCAGACCATCGCGAGGTCGGCGAGCGGCGAGGTGTAGGCGAGGCTGCTCCAGCCGTGCGACAGGTCGGCGGCCGGGATGGCACCGATGAAGGCGATCTGCAGCGCGACGTAGATCACCAGGGCGATCAGGATCGAGCCGATGACGGCCTTGGGCAGCGACTTGCCGGGGTTGCGGGCCTCGCCGGCCAGGTTGAGCGGGGACTGGAAGCCGTTGAAGGCCCAGACGATGCCGGACACCGCGACGGCGGTGAACACGGCGCTCCAGCCGTTCGGCGCGAAGCCGCCGTGGTCGGTGAAGTGGGCGGTGTCGAAGTGGGCGAACAGCAGCGCGCCGGCGGTCAGGGTCGGGACGATGACCTTGAAGACGGTGATCGCCGTGTTGGTCTTGGCGAACATCGTGATGGCGAACCAGTTGAGGATGAAGTAGCCGACCAGCAGCACGCTGGCCAGTGCTACCCCGCTCAGGGTGAGTTCCTTGCCGTTGTACAGCCCCTGTGCCCAGCCGAAGTGCCAGGAGCTCATGTACTGGACGGAGGCGGTGGCCTCGCCGGGGATGACCGAGACGATGGCGATCCAGTTGGCCCAGGCGGCGAGGTAGCCGGCCAGCGAGCCGTGCGAGTACTGGCCGTACCGGACCATGCCGCCGGCCTTGGGGAACATCGACCCGAGCTCGCTGTAGGTGAGCGCGATGGTCAGTGCCACGGCGGCCCCGATCACCCAGGCCAGGATCGACGCGGGGCCGGCCAGCCGGGCGGCGCGCTCGGCGCCGAACAGCCACCCGGATCCGATGATCGATCCGAGCCCCACGGCGGTGAGGCTGATGGTGCCGAGCGATCGCCGGTAGTTCTGATGTGATGCCGTCGGAGACTCTGGCTCACTCAACGTATCGGTCCTCTCGCTCGGGATTTCATCGGGTGGTGTCGTGGTTTTTACGCTGGTTTCCGGACAAACGGAGACAGCCTATGGGGCCAAAACGGGCGAATACCTCAAGGGAAGCTCAAACTGTCCGATCGTTGCCATCTCGTGTCCGCTTTCCGGGTCACGACAGCCGCAGAAGTCGCCTGGGTCACAGCGGTTGCGGGGGTCGCGAGCGCCGCAGTGGCCACCCGGTCCGCACGGAGAACCCGAGAGAACCTGCGAGAACCCGAGAGGACCCGGAAGAACCCGTGGATGGCGACGGCACGTCGGGAAAAAGAAATTCCCCGCGGGTTCCTTTCGGATCCCACGGGGAATTCGGTTGTGTCCGAGGGGGGACTTGAACCCCCACGCCCGATAAAGGGCACTAGCACCTCAAGCTAGCGCGTCTGCCATTCCGCCACCCGGACAGGGTGTGTGCTTCGGGGTTTTTCTCGCCCCCTCGGCGACAGAGAGAACATTACCAGGGTTCTGGAGTGCTTCTCACCTGCGTTTCCCCGGGTGGGGGGATGTCCGGGTCGGTCGGGGTGGTCGGGCTGGCTGGGATGGGTCGCCACGGTGCGCGAACCCCGGCCGAAGCGGTGGCGAGCGCGAAGGAAACGGTCGACCCCGGCGGCGGCCGCGGTCCGTTCCGGCCGGAAGCGGTCCGACACGGGCAAGTTGTCGACGGTGCCACGGTCCCGGCGGTGCCTCTCCTAGCCTCTGTGGATCGAGGGCGCCATGAGCGGAACGCCTGATTCCCGGGTCGCGGACACTCCCGGGTCGCGGACGAAGGGCGGCTGGACGTGGAGCAGATCAGCGGGGCGGCGAAGGCCGAGCCGAGACGTGCCGGACCGGAGCGCGTACCCGCCGAGCCGAGACGCACCGGGCCGGAACGCACCGGGCCGGAACGCGCACCCGCCGGACCGGTCGAGGGCGTGTGGCGCTTCCCGGTGCCGGCCGAGGAGGCCTCGGTGCCGCTGACCCGGCACGCGGTCCGTGACCGCCTGCTGGCCCAGGGGATGGCCGGGGTGCGCTACCAGGAGCTGGTGGACGACGTGCTGCTGATCGTCTCGGAGCTGGTGAGCAACGCGGTGACGCACGCGGCGAAGCTGTCGCCGGAGGTGACGACCGAGCTGGCGGTCCGCCGGGGCTGGGTCCGGGTGTCGGTCGAGGACGGTGACCCGTACCGGCCGAAGGCGCTGGAGAGCGACACCGGGCGGACCGGTGGCCGCGGCCTGCTGCTGGTGAAGAGCGTGACGTTGCAGGCCGGCGGGGTGTGCGACGTGGAGCGGACGGGGGAGGGCGGCAAGGTCATCTGGGCCTCGCTGCCCGTCCCTCCGGAGACCGACGACTGAGCGCCGCGGGCCCGCCGACCGGTCCCGCCCGCCTACCAGTCCCGCCCGGCGATCTCCCGGATCCCCGGCAGCGCCGCCTCGAAGACCGTCTCGAACCACACCGAGAACGGCCGTTCGGCGCGCAGTTCCCGCAGTTCCTGCGCGGTCACGAAGGCGTAGTCGTCGACCTCGTCGGGGTTGGGCTCGACGGGCGCGGTCACCAGCCCGACGAACAGGTGGTTCCACTCCCGCTCGATCAGCCCGGTGGCCTCGTCCGGCAGGTCGTAACGGACCGTACCCGCCTCGCAGAGCAGCGCCGGCGCGATGCCGAGCTCCTCGGCGGTGCGGCGGGCGGCGGCGACGAACGGGGGCTCGTCCGGGTACGGGTGGCCGCAGCAGGTGTTCGACCAGACGCCGGGGGAGTGGTACTTGCCGAGTGCCCGCCGCTGGAGCAGCAGCCGCCCCTGGCGGTCGAAGAGGAAGACCGAGAACGCGCGGTGCAGCCGGCCGGGCTGCTGGTGTGCCCAGTGCTTCTCGGCGGTGCCGGTGGTGACGCCCTCGTCGTCGACCAGTTCCAGCAGGATCTCGGGACCGGCGCCGGCGGTCCCGGTCGAGGCCCCCGGGGCGACCGTCACGTCCGTCTCGACGTCGAGACCGGTGTCGATCTCGGAGTCGAAGTGTGTCGGGTTGGTCGGCAGGCTCTGGGGCATGGGGCCTCTTTCGGGAGGGGGGAGCAACGGAAGCATCGGGGTACGTCCGGTACACCGGGTGCAGCGGACGCAGCGGGGGCACCGGCGCCGGCGTCGGGCTCCAGTCTGCCGTATGGGTGGCGGTGGGGACGGGTCCCACGCACAACCGGGCGGATCATGACCGTCCGCAGGTCGATTCCGGGCACAGATGGGTCCAAGTCGCTCCCGGAAGGGTCATCGGAATAGCAGAATTGTTCGGCATTCGTTCGAGTCGCGTTCGATCACCGCTTCGCCCCCTCGTTCGATCATCGCCTCGCCCCCGCGTTCGATCACCGCTTCGCCACCCTCCCGTCACCTCGCGGCCCCCGGCCGCGTTCGGGTCGGCCGCCCGGGTCGCCTACCATCGCTTACGGCACGGTGCCCGCACTCGCGGCGGCACCGGCGCGCCGATTCGCGGCCCGGCCGGACGGAAAGCCGGTGCCCCGGCACCCCGCGCGCACCGCCCCGCGCACCGCACGACGGATCAGGAGACCCCGCATGATCGGCCTCGTTCTGGCAGCCGGCGCCGGCCGCCGGCTGCGCCCGTACACCGACACCCTGCCCAAGGCGCTGGTGCCGGTCGACGGGGAGCGGACCGTGCTGGACCTCACCCTCGGCAACTTCGCCGAGGTCGGCATCCGCGAGGCCGCGATCGTCGTCGGCTACCGCAAGGAGGCGGTGTACGACCGCAAGGACGCCCTGGAGAGCAAGTACGGCGTCAAGCTCCACCTGGTCGAGAACGACAAGGCCGAGGAGTGGAACAACGCGTACTCGCTCTGGTGCGCCCGCGAGCTCTTCGCCGAGGGCCTACTGCTGGCCAACGGCGACACCGTGCACCCGGCGTCCGTGCAGCGCACCATGCTGGAGGGCAACCAGCGCCTCGTGGAGGCCGGCACCGCCCCCGGCATCCTGCTGGCCCTCGACACGGTGAAGAAGCTCGCCGACGAGGAGATGAAGGTCGTCGTCGACCCGGCCGCCGGCATGCGCCGCATCACCAAGCTGATGGACCCGACCGAGGCCACCGGCGAGTACATCGGCGTCACCGTGATCAACCCCGCCGCCGCCGCCGACCTGACCGACGCGCTGCGCGCCACCTACGAGCGCGACCCGCAGCTGTACTACGAGGACGGCTACCAGGAGATGGTCAACCGCGGCCTGCGGATCGACGTGCAGCCGATCGGCGAGGTCTCCTGGGTCGAGGTCGACAACCACGACGACCTGGCGAAGGCGCGGGAGATCGCGTGCCAGTACTGACCCGGCTGGTTCCGTCGCCGCTGTTCGTCGAGGTCCGCCCGGGCGCGCTGGACGCGCTCGGCGGCATCCTCGCCGACCAGCGGCTGTCCGCCTCGGGCCGGATCGCGGTGGCGATCAGCAACGGCTCGGGCGCGGCGATGCGCCGGCGCCTGGAGCCGGCCCTGCCCGGCGCCGACTGGTACAACGTCGACGACGGCAGCCTGGACAGCGCGGTGCGCCTGGCCGAGTCGGTGCGCGGCGGACACTACGACGCGATGGTCGGCCTCGGCGGTGGCAAGATCATCGACGCCGCCAAGTACGCCGCCGCCCGGGTCGGCCTGCCGTTGGTCGCGGTCGCCACCAACCTGGCCCACGACGGCATCTGTTCGCCGGTCTCCACGCTCGACAACGACGCCGGCCGCGGCTCCTACGGGGTGCCCAGCCCGATCGGCATCATCGTCGACCTGGACGTGATCCGGCAGGCCCCGCCGCGCTTCGTGGCAGCCGGCATCGGCGACGTGGTCTCCAACATCTCCGCCTGCGCGGACTGGGAGTTGTCGCACGCGGTCACCGGCGAGCCGGTGGACGGACTGGCCGTGGCGATGGCCCGCTCGGCCGGCGAGAACCTGCTGCGGCACCCAGGTAACACTCAGGATCAGGACCTCCTCACGGCCCTCGCGGAAGCCCTGGTACTGTCCGGCATCGCGATGAACATCGCGGGCAGCACCCGGCCTTCCTCGGGTGCCTGCCACGAGATCTCGCATGCTCTGGACGTGCTGTACCCCAAGCGTTCCGCCCAGCACGGCGAACAGGTCGGCCTCGGCGCCGCGTTCGCCAGCTTCCTGCGGGGCGAGCGCGAGCTGACCGGTCTGATCGTGGAGCGCCTGGCGAGCCACGGGCTGCCGGTGACCGCAGCTCAGATCGGTTTCACCGAGGCGGAGTTCACCGACGCGGTGCACTACGCTCCGAACACCCGCCCGGGGCGCTTCACCATCCTTGAGCACCTCGACCTCTCCCCCTCAGCAATCAGGGACGCGTACGCCGACTATGTCCAAGCCGTCAACAGCTGACCCCTCCACCACGGGCGCCGAGCGGCCCCCGGTGGACCTGACCCGCCGGCCCTCGATCGAGGAACTGCGCGCGGTGATCCACCCGGAGGGCATGCTCCAGCGCCGCAGCGCCGAGCACTGGGCCGGGCGCCTGTACATGCGGCGGATCTCGCTGCGGATCACCCGCGTGCTCTCCACCGTGACGGCGATCACGCCGAACGGCCTGACGTACCTGATGATGTTCACCGGCGTCCTGGCCGGCGTCGCGCTGGTCGTACCGGGCATCGCGGGCGCGGTCCTGGGGGCCCTGCTGATCCAGGTCTACCTGCTGCTGGACTGCGTGGACGGCGAGGTGGCCCGCTGGCGCCGGCAGACCTCGCTCACCGGCGTCTACCTGGACCGGGTCGGCCACTACATGTCCGAGGCGGCCCTGCTCACCGGGCTGGGCCTGCGCGCCACCGACCTGCTGCACCGCGAGGGCGGCGGCTCGCACTGGGAGTGGGCGTTCCTGGGCACGCTGGCCGCGCTCGGCGCGATCCTGATCAAGTCCGAGACGGACCTGGTGGACGTGGCCCGGGCCCGCAGCGGCCTGACGGCGGTCGAGGACAGCGCCGCGGTGCCGCGCTCGTCCTCGGTGGCCAAGGCCCGCCGGGCGGCCTCCTTCCTGAAGTTCCACCGCCTGGTCGGCGCGGTCGAGGCCTCGCTGCTGATCCTCGCGGCCGGGATCGCCGACGCCGTCCACGGCGGGCTGTTCTTCACCCGGATCGCGGTGGTCGCGCTGGCGGCGATCGCCATGCTGCAGACCGTGCTGCACCTGCTGAGCATCGTCCTCTCCAGCAGGCTGCGATGAGCGCCCCGACCAGCGCGGAGAGCTTCCGCCTCGGAGCCGTCATCATCACCATGGGCAACCGCCCCGAGGAACTGGCCGCCCTGATCGACTCGGTGCGCGCCCAGGAGGGCGGGGCGGTCGAGCTGGCCGTGGTGGGCCAGGGCGCCGAGCTGCCGCCGCTGCCGGAGGGCGTGCGCAGCGTCGAGCTGCCGGAGAACCTCGGCATCCCGGGCGGGCGCAACGTCGGCATCGAGCTGTTCGGCCGCGACGGCCGGGACGTGGACGCCGTCCTCTTCCTGGACGACGACGGGCACCTGCCGCGCACCGACTCGGCCCGCCTGCTGCGCGAGGCCTTCACCGCCGACCCGGAGCTGGGCATCGTGGCCTTCCGGATCGCCGACCCCGACACCGGCGTGACCCAGCGCCGGCACGTCCCCCGGCTGCGCGCCAGCGACCCGCTGCGCTCGTCCCGGGTGACCACCTTCCTGGGCGGCGCGACTGCCGTGCGCTGCGCGGTGTTCGAGCAGGCCGGGCAGCTGCCCGCGGAGTTCTTCTACGCCCACGAGGAGACCGACCTCGCGTGGCGCGCGGCGGACGCCGGCTGGGCCATCGACTACCGCGCGGACGTGGTGCTGCACCACCCGACGACCTCGCCCGCGCGGCACGCCACCTACTTCCACAACATTGCCCGTAACAGGGTTTGGCTCGCCAGACGGAACCTTCCGGCCCTGTTGGTGCCTCTCTATCTGGGAACCTGGTTCCTGCTGACCCTGGCCCGCCGCCCCTCCTCGGAGGCGCTGAAGGCTTGGTGGGGCGGGTTCCGGGCGGGCTGGCGCGAACCCTGCGGTCCGCGGCGGCCCATGCGATGGCGTACCGTTTGGCGATTGACCAGGCTGGGCCGGCCACCGGTCATCTGATCGAATGATCGATCGCTGCGGCCGGTGACCACACACCGGCCGGACTCTCCCCGTGATCCAGTGGATCCCCATCGGCGCAAGGCCGGCGGACCCCCGTCGACCGGCCGCCCCGACCGATCCCGCGTGAAGGACGAATGTGTCGACAGTGAGTGAACCCGTCAGCCTCTCATCCCCCAGGGGGGTGGACGCGGGCCTGACCCCCAAGCAGCTTGCGGACAAGTACGGCCTGGCCGTGAGCGGCAGGCGGCCCGGCCTGATTGCCTACACCAAGCAGCTCTGGGCCCGGCGCCACTTCATCTGGGCCTTCGCCACCGCCCGCCTGGTGGCCCAGTACACCGACGCCAAGCTCGGCCAGCTGTGGCAGGTCGTGACGCCGCTGCTGAACTGCGCGGTGTTCTACCTGGTCTTCGGTGTGATCCTGAAGAGCAAGGACAACTTCCCGCCGGACACCTACATCGCCTGGCTCTGCATCGGTGTCTTCGTCTTCCAGTTCACCCAGAACGCGGTGCAGTCCGGCACCCGGGCGATCGCCGACAACCTCGGGCTGATCCGCGCGCTGCACTTCCCCCGGGCCTCGCTGCCGATCGCGTTCACCGTGATCCAGCTCCAGCAGCTGCTGATCTCGATGGTGGTGCTGGTCGGCACCGTGCTGGTCAGCGGCATCAAGCCGGGCCGGACCTGGCTGCTGATCATCCCGGCCCTGGTGCTGCAGATGATGTTCAACACGGGCATCGCCCTGGTCATGGCGCGGCTCGGCTCCAAGACCAGCGACATCTCCCAGCTGATCCCCTTCGTGATGCGGGCCTGGATGTTCCTGTCCGGCGTGATGTTCAGCATCCAGGACAAGATCCAGGAGTGGCCCAAGTACATCCAGACGCTGATGGCCCTCAACCCGGCCTCGGTCTACATGGACCTGCTGCGGCACGCCTTCGCGCCGATCATCTACAACAAGCACCAGCCCTCGTACCAGGAACTCCCGCTCCACCAGTGGACCTACGCCATCGGGTGGGCGGTCGTGATGTTCGTGATCGGATACGTCTTCTTCTGGAAGGCCGAGGAGGAGTACGGCCGTGGCTGACGTCGAACTGAGCAAGCTGGACACCGTCAGGGACGCGGATGTCGCCCGCGAGCCCACCGTCGTCGTCGACGACGTGCACATCGTCTACCGGGTGCACGGCGCAGGCTCCGGCAAGGGCAGCGCCACCTCGGCGATGAGCCGCATCATCAGCCGCAAGCGCTCCGCGGGCGTGCGCGAGGTGCACGCCGTGCGCGGCGTCAGCTTCACCGCCTACAAGGGCGAGGCGATCGGCCTGATCGGCTCCAACGGCTCCGGCAAGTCGACCATGCTGGCCGCCATCGCGGGCCTGCTGCCGACCGAGAAGGGCGGCATCTACACCAACGGCCAGCCCTCGCTGCTGGGCGTGAACGCGGCGCTGATGAACGAGCTCACCGGTGAGCGCAACGTCATCCTCGGCTGCCTGGCGATGGGCATGGCGCCGGCCGACGTGCGCAGCCGCTACGAGGACATCGTCGAGTTCTCCGGCATCAACGAGAAGGGCGACTTCATCTCGCTGCCGATGCGCACGTACTCCTCCGGCATGGGCGCCCGCCTGCGCTTCGCCATCGCCGCCGCGAAGACCCATGACGTGCTGCTGATCGACGAGGCGCTGGCCACCGGCGACCAGGCGTTCCAGCAGCGCAGCAAGAAGCGGATCGACGAACTGCGCAAGTCCGCCGGTACGGTCTTCCTGGTCAGCCACGACAACAGCTCGATCCGCGAGGTTTGCGAGCGGACGATCTGGATCGAGGCCGGCGAGCTGATCATGGACGGTCCGACCGAAGAGGTCGTCGGCCGCTACGAGCGCGGCGAGCGCCCGTAATAACAAGCCGTCCAGGGGGCCGGTTCCGGGGATTTCCGGGGCCGGCCCCCTGTTCGTGCGCCCCCGCCGGTGCCCCGGGTGGCCCGCCGCCGCGGGGGTGAGCGCCCCCGTGCGCCGGGCGGGGCGCTCTTCTCCGGCGCGCCCCGTGGTGTCAGGCTGTATGCGCGGGGGCGGTGTGCCGGAGGTGGCGCCCCCGCTCGGACGCGTGTCCGAGTCGGGCCGGTGATGCCCAGCGGTGTAGAACGGGGGAGTGACAGCAGTGTCGGCTTCGGCCCAGCCCAGAGATACGTCGGTGAACCGCTCCGCGGGGGAGACCCTGGACAAGGCGGGCGCGGAGAACTTCCCGGTCGCCCCGTTCTTCCTGCCCGCGGCCTGGCGCGACGACCTGATGGCCGTCTACGGCTACGCCCGGCTGGTCGACGACGCCGGCGACGGCGACCTGGCCGATCCGGCCGCCACCGCCGCCCTGCTCGGGGTCGAGGCCACGCCCCCCACCACCCCTTCGGCCCAGTCCGGCCCGCCGAGTCCGCAGGAGGTCGCCTTCCGCCTCGCACTGCTGGACGGACTGGAGCGCGATCTCGACCGGGTCTTCGAAGCGGCGCTCCACCCGGGAGCCTCCGAGGGCCCCCGCCACCCGCTGCTGCGCAGCCTCGTCCCGCTGGTCGACCGGCACGGGTTCACCCCGGAGCCGTTCCGCCGCCTGATCGAGGCCAACCGGGTGGACCAGACCACCACCCGCTACGCCGGCTACGACGACCTGATCGGCTACTGCACCCTCTCCGCCGACCCGGTCGGCCGCCTGGTGCTGGCCATCGCCGGCGTCGCCACCCCCGAGCGGATCGAGCTGTCCGACGCGATCTGCAGCGCCCTCCAGGTGGTCGAACACCTTCAGGACGTCGCCGAGGACCTCGCCCACGGGCGGATCTACCTCCCCGCCGAGGACCTCGCCCGGTTCGGCGTCACCGAGGCGGACCTCGCCGCCCCCACCGCCAGCGGCCCGGTGCGCGAGCTGATCGCCTTCGAGGTGCAGCGGGCCCGCACCCTGCTCGACCGCGGCGCGCCATTGGTAGGTACGGTTCGGGGGAGGCTTCGACTGCTCCTGGCGGGATTCACCGCCAGCGGGTACGCGGCCCTGGCGGCCATCGAGGACGCCGGGTACGACGTGCTCGCGCAGCAGGCGAAGCCGGACAAGCGCCGCCTCGCAGCGAAGGCGGCGGCAATCTTCGCGAAGGGAAGGTGAACGCCCGAGTGGCGGCATCACCACTGGCGTCGGCCCAGGTCATGGCGGCGTACCGGTACTGCGAGGCAGTCACCGGACTTCAGGCACGCAACTTCAGCTACGGCATCCGGTTGCTGCCCGAACCCAAGCGGCTGGCCATGTCGGCCCTCTACGCCCTGGCCCGCCGGGTCGACGACATCGGCGACGGGGACCTTCCGTCCGACCGCAAGGCCGAGGCGCTGGTGCGCACCCGGGAACTGGTGGACGAGGTCCGCGCCGGGGTGGTCGCCGAGGACGACACCGACCCGATCAAGGTCGCCCTGGCCGACGCGGCCCGGCGCTTCCCGATCCCGCTCGGCGGCTTCGACGAACTGATCGACGGCGTCGAGATGGACCTCAAGGGCGCCGAGTACCAGACCTACGAGGAACTGAAGGTCTACTGCCGCTGCGTGGCCGGCTCGGTCGGCCGGCTCTCGCTCGGCGTGTACGGCTGCGACGACCCCGAGCGCGGCGCGGGCTACGCGGACACCCTGGGCCTGGCCCTGCAGCTCACCAACATCCTGCGCGACCTGCGCGAGGACGCCCTGAACGGCCGCACCTACCTGCCCGCCGAGGACCTGGCCCGGTTCGGCTGCGAGCAGGGCTTCGCGCTGCCCAGGCCGCCGGTCGGCGCCGACTTCACCGGCCTGGTGGCCTTCGAGGCCGCCCGCGCCCAGGCCGCCTTCGAGGAGGGCCTGCGGCTGCTGCCGATGCTCGACCGCCGCAGCCGGGCCTGCACCGCCGCGATGGCGGGGATCTACCACCGGCTGCTCGGCCGGATCGCCGCCGACCCCGAGTCCGTCCTGCGCGGCCGGGTCTCGCTGCCGGGCTGGGAGAAGGCGTACGTCGCGCTTTCCGGGCTCGCCGGGGGGCGTTCTTGATTCTCACCGCAGTTCTGTCACGCTGTGTCAGCGGGGAATCACAAGCGGGCAGAGCAGTGTTGACCAGGACCGGGCCGGTCACGAGCGTGCCGGCCGGAGCGACCGCCGCAGGGCGGTCCAGCAATCGCGAGGGGGAGGGCCGATGACCGGGCGAGCCGATGCCGCGCGCCCGGCCGCCGTGGTGGTCGGCGGCGGCCTGGCCGGGATCACCGCCGCGCTGCGGCTGGCCGAGGCCGACCACCGGGTCACGCTGGTCGAGGGGCGGCCCAGGCTCGGCGGGCTGGCGTTCTCCTTCCAGCGCGGCGAGCTGACCGTCGACAACGGCCAGCACGTCTACCTGCGCTGCTGCACCGCCTACCGCGGCCTGCTGGAGCGGCTCGGCGCCGCCCGGCTGGTCCACGTACAGGACCGGCTGGACGTCCCGGTGCTCTCCGTCGCCGGGCCGGACGCGGCCCCGGTGCGCACCCTCGGGCGGCTGCGCCGGGCCGGCCTGCCCGTCCCGCTGCACCTGGCCGGCAGCCTCGCCCGCTACCCGCACCTCGGGCCGGCCGACCGCGCCCGGGTGGTCCGCGGCGCGCTGGCGCTCCAGGGCCTGGACCTCGCCGACCCGGCACTGGACGAGATCTCCTTCGGCGAGTGGCTGCGCCGCAACGGGCAGAACGCGAACACCCTCGCCGCCCTCTGGGACCTGGTCGGCGTCGCCACCCTGAACGCCCGGGCCGACCAGGTGTCGCTGGCGCTGGCGGCGATGGTCTTCAAGACCGGCCTGCTCTCCGACCCGGGCGCCTCCGACATCGGCATGGCCGCCGTCCCGCTCGGCGTGATCCACCACGACCGGGCGCTCGCCGAGCTGGAACGCGCCGGCGTGAAGGTACTGCTGCGCGCCCGCGTGACGGAGCTCAAGCCGGCGGTGCCCCAGCACGCCGTCCATCTGGAAGGCGGCGCGGAGCCGCTCTCTGCCGAGACCGTCGTGCTGGCCGGCGCCCAGGACAGCGCGGCCGCCCTGCTGCCCCCGAACGCCCTCCCCGGCCAGGACCGGCTGGCCGACTTCGGCACCGCGCCGATCCTCAACGTGCACGTGGTCTACGACCGCAAGGTGCTGCGCCGGCCGTTCTTCGCCGCCCTCGGCTCCCCGGTGCAGTGGGTCTTCGACCGCACCGCGCACTCCGGCCTGGCCGGCACCGGGCTCGGCCGGGCCCACCCCGGCGCCCAGTACCTGGCGCTCTCGCAGTCCGCCGTCCAGGACGAGATCGACCTGCCGGTCGCCGAGCTGCGCCGCCGGTACCTGCCGGAGCTGGCCCGGCTGCTCCCGGCCGCCGCCGGGGCCGAGGTGCTGGACTTCTTCGTCACCCGCGAGCGCACCGCCACCTTCGACCCGGCGCCCGGCAGCGCGCTGCTGCGCCCGTCGGCCCGCACGGACGTCCCCGGCCTGCTGCTGGCCGGCGCGTGGACGGCCACCGGCTGGCCCGCGACCATGGAAGGGGCCGTGCGCAGCGGCCACGCCGCGGCTGACGCGGCGCTCGCCGCGGCCGGCAGCCGGCTCCCGGTGGACCGGGGCGACGGGAGGTGGCCCCGGTGACGGCGGGCGCCGCCGGGGACCCCGCCAGAGCCGGCGGGCCTCCCGTCGACCGCACCGGCGGGAACGACACCGGCCGCACCGGCGGCACTGACAGCGGTGACACCGGCACCAGCCGCACCGACCCGAGCCGCATCGACACCGGCCGCACCGACACCGGCCACATCGACACCAGCCGCACCGACAGCGCAAGCACCCGGCCGCCCCGGGCGGTCCGGCACCACGAGGGAGAGGGAACGCACGTGGAGTCACGCACCGGCATCGCCGTCGGAGGCACGGCGCACGCCGAACCGGTCTCGGTGCCGGAGCTGCTGGCCCGCAGCCGCACGCTCTGCACCCCGCCGCTACGGTCCGCCGTCGCCCGTTTGGCCGCACCGATGGACACCGTCGCCGCGTACCACTTCGGCTGGATCGACCGGGACGGCACCCCGGCCAAGGGCGACGGCGGCAAGGCCGTGCGCCCCGCCCTGGCCCTGCTCTCCGCCCGGGCCACCGGCGCCGCCGCCGAGGTCGGCGTGCCGGGCGGGGTCGCGGTTGAACTGGTGCACAACTTCTCCCTGCTCCATGATGATCTGATGGACGGTGACGAGACCCGGCGGCACCGGGCCACCGCCTGGACGGTCTTCGGTCCGGCCCAGGCGATCCTGGCCGGCGACGCCCTGGCGACGCTCGGCACGGAGGTGCTGCTCGACGCCGCGGTGACCGGCGGTACGAGCCCCACCGACGCCGCGCGTGCCGTCCGGCTGCTCACCACGGCGACCCGCCGACTGATCGACGGCCAGGCCATGGACGTCGCCTTCGAACAGCGCGACAGCGTCACCGTCGCCGAGTGCCTGGAGATGGAGGGCGGCAAGACCGCGGCGCTGCTGGCGGCCGCCTCGGCGATCGGCGCCGTCCTGGCCGGGGCCGACGACAAGGTCTCCGAACCGCTCCAGCGTTACGGCCACCACCTGGGCCTGGCCTTCCAGGCGGTGGACGACCTGCTCGGCATCTGGGGCGCCACCGAGGTCACCGGCAAGCCGCACTGGGGCGATCTGCGCCAGCGCAAGAAGTCCCTGCCGGTCGCCGCCGCGCTGGCCGAGGGCGGCGCGGCCTCGCGCCGGCTCGCCGAGCAGCTGGCCGACCCGAAGGGCCGCGGCGAGGAGGGCGAGCCCGAGCTCGCCGCCCGGGCCGCGCTGATCGAGGAGGCCGGCGGCCGCGCCTGGACCCAGGAGGAAGCCCGCCGCCAGCACACGACTGCCCTCGCCGCCCTGGACGAGGTGCCCATGTCCGACGAGGTGCGCGAGCACTTCGTCGCACTCGCCGAATTCGTGGTGGTACGAGAGAGGTGACGTTACGTTGACAGCAACCGCGGACGGCCGGCTCGACCCTGAGTACGATTCCGAGCCGGTCGCGGTGGGCGACCGCCCCCCGACCCTCCTGGGCGCCGGGCGGTGGCAGCCCGAAGACACCGACCAGCTCCGGCCGGCCGGTGAGGCGGACCTCGGAGCGGCCGACGCGCGGGAGGCACTGGCCCGCGCCACCACCCACCTGCTCTCGCTGCAGAGCTCCGAGGGCTGGTGGAAGGGCGACCTGGAGACCAACGTCACCATGGACGCCGAGGACTTACTGCTGCGGCAGTTCCTCGGGATCCGGACCGAGGACCAGACCAAGGCCACCGCCGAATGGATCCGGTCCCAGCAGCGGGAGGACGGCACCTGGGCCACCTTCCACGGCGGGCCGGCCGAACTGTCCACCACCGTCGAGGCGTACGTCGCCCTCAAACTCGCCGGCGACGACCCCGAGGCCCCGCACATGGTGGCCGCCGCGCGGTACGTCCGCTCCGCCGGGGGCATCGCGGCCGCCCGGGTCTTCACCCGGATCTGGCTCGCGCTCTTCGGCTGGTGGCCCTGGGAACGGCTCCCCGAGATGCCGCCCGAGATCATCTTCCTGCCCAAGTGGCTGCCGCTGAACATCTACGCCTTCGGCTGCTGGGCCCGCCAGACCATCGTCCCGCTGACCGTCGTCTCGGCCCACCGCCCCGTCCGTCCGGCGCCCTTCCCGCTCACCGAGCTGCACACCGACCCGGACCACCCCTACCCCGACCGGCCGCTCGCCCCCGCCACCAGCTGGGACGGCCTCTTCGAGCGCCTCGACAAGGTCCTGCACGCCTACCACCACCGCGCCCTGCGCCCGCTGCGCCGGCTCGCCGTCTCGCAGGCCTGCCGCTGGATCGTCGAACGGCAGGAGGCCGACGGCTGCTGGGGTGGCATCCAGCCGCCCGCCGTGTACTCGCTGATCGCCCTGCACCTGGAGGGCTACGAGCTGGAGCACCCGGTGATGCAGGCCGGACTCTCCTCCTTCGACCGCTTCACCGTGCACACCGAGGACGGCCGGCGCTGGCTGGAGGCCTGCCAGTCCCCGGTCTGGGACACCTGCCTGGCCACCATCGCGCTGGTCGACGCCGGGCTGCCGGCCGACCACCCGGCGCTGGTCTCGGCCGTCGACTGGATGCTCGGCGAGGAGATCCGCAAGGACGGCGACTGGTCCGTCCAGCGGCCCACGCTGGCCCCCGGCGGCTGGGCCTTCGAGTTCGAGAACGACACCTACCCCGACATCGACGACACCGCCGAGGTGGTGCTCGCGCTGGGCCGGGTCGACCACCCCGACCCGGCCAAGGTCGATGCGGCGATGGACCGCGGCGTGCTCTGGAACCTCGGCATGCAGTCCAAGAACGGCGCCTGGGGCGCCTTCGACGTCGACAACACCAGCACGCTGCCCAACAAGCTGCCGTTCTGCGACTTCGGCGAGGTGGTCGACCCGCCGTCCGCCGACGTCACCGCCCACGTGGTGGAGATGCTCGCCGAGACCGGCCGGGCCCGCGACCGGCGCACCCGGCGCGGCGTCGAGTGGCTGCTGCACAACCAGGAGGCGGACGGCTCCTGGTTCGGCCGCTGGGGCACCAACTACATCTACGGCACCGGCTCGGTGCTGCCCGCCCTGGTCGCGGCCGGCGTCCCGGACGAGCACCCGGCGATCCGGCGCGCCGTCCGCTGGCTGGAGGACCGGCAGAACACCGACGGCGGCTGGGGCGAGGACATGCGCTCCTACGAGGACCCGGCCCGCTGGGCCGGGCGCGGCGACTCCACCGCCTCGCAGACCGCATGGGCGCTGATGGCGCTGCTCGCGGCCGGCGAGGGCCCGGACGGCCGGGCCAACCCGGCGGTGGAACACGGCGTGGACTGGCTGGTGCGCACCCAGCTGCCCGAGGGCACCTGGGACGAGCCGCAGTTCACCGGCACCGGCTTCCCGTGGGACTTCTCCATCAACTACCACCTGTACCGGCTGGTCTTCCCGGTCACCGCGCTCGGCCGCTACCTGCACGGCAGCCCCGCCCTCGGCCGCCGCAACGGCGACACCCCGGCGATCGGGGCGGCGCGGTGACCACCGCCCCGCTGCTGGTGCTCTGCGCGCTGGGCCCCGAGGTCTGGGCGCTGCGCGGTGGCGACTGGCGCGGCGCGGCCGGCGGGCCGCCGGTGCTGGTGCGCACCGGCATGGGCCGGCGGCGGGCCGCGCTGACCGTCCGTCGGTTGCTCGGCTCCGCCCCCGGCGGCTACGGCGCGGTCGTGGTGGCCGGCTTCGGCGCCGCGGTCGGCCCGGGCGTGCTGCCGGGCGACATCGTGGTCGCCGACGGCGTGCGCGACGCGGAGGGGCACCTGTACCCCGTCGACTCCGGGCCGGAGCTCGCCAGGGCCCTCAAGGAACTCGGCCTGACCGCGCACGCCGGGGTGCACCACACCGCCGACCACGTCGTCCGCGGCCTCGAACGGCGCGCCCTGCACCTCCAGGGCGCGCTCGCCGTCGACATGGAGGCCGCCGCCGTGCTGGCCGCGCTGCGGGAACGGCGGCCGACGCTGCCCGCCGCCGTCCTGCGGGTGGTCGTGGACACCCCCGAGCGCGAACTGCTGCGGCCCGGCACCCTCCCGGCCGGGGTGCGTGCCTGGCGGACCCTGCGGGCGGCGGTACCCGCCCTGGTCGACTGGTACCGGCAGGAGTCCCGGCCCGGCCCCGCGGACCTGAACCACCCCACATCCTCGACGCTCCCCCAGGAGGCGAGCTAGCCATGGCCATGCCGTTGCGCCAGACCGTGCGGGTCGGCACCTACCTCATGCAGCAGAAGCTGCTCAAACGCCGGGACAAGTTCCCACTGATCGTCGAACTGGAGCCGCTGTTCGCCTGCAACCTCGCCTGTGAGGGCTGTGGCAAGATCCAGCACCCGGCGGGTGTGCTGAAGCAGCGCATGCCGGTGGCCCAGGCGGTCGGCGCGGTCCTGGAGTCGGGTGCCCCGATGGTCTCGATCGCCGGCGGCGAGCCGCTGATGCACCCGCAGATCGACGAGATCGTCCGCCAGCTCGTCGAGCGCCGCAAGTACGTCTTCCTCTGCACCAACGCGCTGCTGATGCGCAAGAAGATGGACAAGTTCAAGCCCTCGCCGTACTTCACCTTCGCCGTGCACATCGACGGCATGCGCGAGCGGCACGACGAGTCGGTGGCCAAGGAGGGCACCTTCGACGAGGCGGTGGCGGCGATCAAGGAGGCCAAGCGGCGCGGCTTCCGGGTCACCACCAACAGCACCTTCTTCAACACCGACACCCCGCAGACCATCATCGAGGTGCTGGACTTCCTCAACGACGAGCTCAAGGTCGACGAGATGATGATCTCCCCGGCCTACGCCTACGAGAAGGCCCCCGACCAGGAGCACTTCCTCGGCGTCGACCAGACCCGGGAGCTCTTCCGCAAGGCCTTCGCCGGCGGCAACCGGAGCCGCTGGCGGCTCAACCACAGCCCGCTCTTCCTGGACTTCCTGGAGGGCAAGGCCGACTTCGAGTGCACCCCCTGGGGCATCCCCAACTACTCGCTGTTCGGCTGGCAGCGGCCCTGCTACCTGATGGCCGACGGCTACGTGCCCACCTACCGCGAACTCGTCGAGAAGACCGACTGGAGCAAGTACGGCCGCGGCAAGGACCCGCGCTGCGCCAACTGCATGGCGCACTGCGGCTACGAGCCGACCGCCGTACTCGCCACCATGGGCTCGCTCAAGGAGTCGCTGCGCGCCATCACCGAGACCATCGGCGCCAACCGCGGCCACTGAGCCGGTCGTTCGACCGCGCCACCGCTCCCGAGGACACCCCGTCCGGCCCGGGCCCCGCGCCCGGGCCGGCCCCGCCCCCGCCGGGCGGCGGTACCGCCGCGCCACTCCGAGTCGTGAGGTGTACCCATGTCACTGCTCTCCAGCGTCACGTCACCGGCCGAACTGCGAAAGCTTCCGGCGGCCGAACTCCCGCTGCTCGCCGACGAGATCCGCGCGTTCCTGATCGACGCCGTCACCCGCGCCGGCGGCCACCTCGGGCCCAACCTCGGCGTGGTCGAGCTGACCATCGCCCTGCACCGGGTCTTCGACTCCCCGTACGACCGGATCGTCTTCGACACCGGCCACCAGAGCTACGTCCACAAACTGCTCACCGGCCGCCAGGACTTCTCCCGGCTGCGGATGAAGGGCGGGCTCTCCGGCTACCCCTCGCGCGGCGAGTCCGAACACGACCTGGTCGAGAACTCGCACGCCTCCACCGCCCTGTCCTACGCCGACGGCCTCGCCAAGGCCGCCCGACTGCTCGGCCAGCACGACCGGCACACCGTCGCGGTGATCGGCGACGGCGCGCTCACCGGCGGGCTCGCCTGGGAGGCGCTCAACAACATCGCCGAGGCCCGCGACCGGCCGCTGGTCATCGTCGTCAACGACAACGAGCGCTCCTACGCCAAGACCATCGGCGGCCTCGCCAACCACCTGGCCACCCTGCGCACCACCCAGGGGTACGAACGCTTCCTCGCCCTCGGCAAGGGCGCGCTGCAGCGCACCCCGCTCGTCGGCCAGCCGATCTTCGACGCGCTGCACGGAGCCAAGAAGGGCTTCAAGGACGCCTTCGCGCCCCAGGGCATGTTCGAGGACCTCGGGCTGAAGTACCTCGGGCCGATCGACGGCCACGACCTCGGCGCCGTCGAACAGGCGCTGCGCCAGGCGCGCAACTTCGGCGGCCCTGTCATCGTGCACTGCCTCACCGTCAAGGGGCGCGGCTACCGGCCCGCCGAACAGGACGAGGCCGACCGCTTCCACGCCGTCAACCCGATCGACCCGTACACCTGCCTGCCGATCTCGCCCAGCGGCGGAGTCTCCTGGACCTCGGTGTTCGGCGACGAACTGGTCGCGCTCGGCGCCGAGCGGCCCGACCTGGTGGCGATCACCGCGGCGATGCTCCAACCGGTCGGCCTGGCCCGCTTCGCCAAGGCCTTCCCGGAGCGCACCTTCGACGTCGGCATCGCCGAGCAGCACGCCGTCACCTCCGCCGCCGGCCTCGCCACCGGCGGCCTGCACCCGGTCGTCGCCGTCTACGCGACCTTCCTGAACCGGGCCTTCGACCAGGTCCTGATGGACGTCGCCCTGCACCGGCTCGGCGTCACCTTCGTCCTCGACCGCTCCGGGGTCACCGGCAGCGACGGCGCCTCGCACAACGGCATGTGGGACATGTCGATCCTCCAGGTCGTCCCGGGCCTCAGGCTCGCCGCCCCGCGCGACGCCGACCAGCTGCGGGCCCAGCTGCGCGAGGCCGTCGACGTCGAGGACGCCCCCACCGTGGTCCGCTTCCCCAAGGCCACCATCGGGCCCGCTGTGCCGGCCGTCGAGCGGATCGGCGGGATGGACGTCCTGCTGCGCACCGGCCGGCCGTCGGAGATCCTCCTGGTCGCGGTCGGCACCACCGCCGCCGCCTGCCTGGACGCCGCCCGGCTGCTGCTCGCCGAGGGCTTCACCGCGACCGTCGTCGACCCCCGCTGGGTCAAACCGGTCGACCCGGCCCTGCCGGAACTGGCCGCCGCCCACCGGCTGGTCGTCACCGTCGAGGACAACGGCCGCACCGGTGGCGTCGGCGCCGCCGTCGCCCAGACGCTGCGCGACGCCGACGTGGACGTGCCGGTGCGGGTGCTCGGCCTGCCGCAGGAGTTCCTCGGCCACGCCGCGCGCGGGGAGATCCTGGAGGAGACCGGTCTGACCGGCACCGGAGTCGCCGCCCAGACCGCCGTCTTCGCCAAGAACCTGCTACCGAACCGAGGAGCGAACCAGCGCCATGCCGGCTGACCCCGACCGCACCGCCGCCAGCTTCGACCTCGCCGCGCTGATCGCCGAACGCGGCGCCGAGCGGTACGAGCTGCACGGCCGCCACCTCAACCCGCAGCTGCCGCGCATGCTGCACACCATCGGCTTCGACAAGTACTACGAGCGCGCCAAGGGCCCGTACTTCTACGACGCCGAGGGCAACGAGTACCTCGACATGCTGGCCGGCTTCGGCATCTTCGCGCTGGGCCGCCACCACCCGGTCGTGCGGTCGGCGATCCAGCAGGTGATGGACCTCGACCTGCCGGACCTGGTCCGCTTCGACTGCTCGCCGCTGCCCGGGCTGCTCGCCGAGCGACTGCTCTCGTACGCGCCCGGGCTGGACCGGGTGTTCTTCGGCAACAGCGGCACCGAGGCGGTGGAGACCGCGCTCAAGTTCGCCCGGTACGCCACCGGCCGCAGGCGCGTCCTGTATGCCGACCACGCCTTCCACGGGCTGACCACCGGCTCGCTCTCCGTCAACGGGGAGAGCGGTTTCCGCAAGGGCTTCGATCCGCTGCTGCCGGACACCGCCATCCCGCTCGGCGACCTCGGCGCGCTGGCCAGGGAGCTGAAGCGCGGCGACGTCGCCGCCCTGATCGTCGAGCCGATCCAGGGCAAGGGCGTCCTGGCGCCGCCGCCCGGCTGGCTGCGTGCCGCGCAGGCCCTGCTGCACGAGCACAGGGCGCTGCTGATCTGCGACGAGGTGCAGACCGGGATCGGCCGTACCGGCGAGTTCTTCGCCTACCAGCACGAGGAGGGCGTGCTGCCCGACCTGGTCTGCGCGGCCAAGGCGCTCTCCGGCGGCTACGTGCCGGTCGGGGCGACGCTCGGCAAGAGCTGGATCTTCGAGAAGGTGTACTCCTCGATGGACCGGGTGCTGGTGCACTCGGCCAGCTTCGGTGCCAACGCCCAGGCGATGGCGGCCGGACTGGCGACCCTGGAGGTGATGCGCGAGGAGAAGGTGGTGGAGAACGCGCGTCAGGTCGGCGATCAGTTGCGCGAGCGGCTGGCCGCACTGGTCGACCGGTACGAGCTGCTCGCCGAGGTGCGCGGCCGGGGTCTGATGATCGGCATCGAGTTCGGCCGGCCCAAGTCGCTCAAGCTGCGCACCGGATGGACGGCCCTGCAAGCGGCGCGCAAGGGGCTGTTCGCCCAGATGGTGGTCGTCCCGCTGCTCCAGCGGCACCGGATCCTGACCCAGGTGTCCGGTGACCACCTGGAGGTGATCAAGCTGATCCCGCCGCTGATCATCACGGAGCGCGACGTCGACCGGTTCGTGGACGCCTTCACCGACATCATGGATGACGCGCACCGGGGGAGCGGGCTGATGTGGGACTTCGGGCGGACGCTGGTGAAGCAGGCGGTCGGCAGTCGCTGAGCTGGTTCTGGGCGGGTGCTCGGCGGCGGTGCGGGAGTGTTGCGGGAGTGGGAAGTCGGCCGGGCCGACTTCCCACTCCGTGGGAGACACCGTGTCAGAGCTCGGTCCGGCGGCGCCGGATGACCACGACGAGATCGACGGTGGCGAACAGGGTGAGCAGGCCGCAGGCGATGGCGAAGCCGGTGAGGGTCCCCCGGCTGGGGGCGCCGTCGGCGGGGGAGGCCGCCGCCCAGATCGCGAAGCCCGCCGTCGCGAGCGCGAACAGCGGCGTGAAGGTGAGCGACAGCAGGTAGCGGAGCTTGAGGTCGCTGCGGGCGGTGGCCGGCTCGGTGCCGCTGCGCCAGGGCCGTCGCGGAGTGGTGGTGCGCATGGCCGTTCACCTCCGGGCCGCGCGGGTGGGGGCTACGATTCCAGCGTACGTCCGTGGGGGAGAGCGGGGGAGACGCGATGACGGGGTCGGACGCGGCGGCGGACGCCGAGGGCTACGCGGGGCTGCGGATCGAACGGGCCCGGGAGCTGGCCCGGCGGCACGGCTGGGCCTCGGTCCGGGTGCTGGAGCCGGGGGCGATGATGACCATGGACCACCGTGAGGGCCGGCTCAACCTCGCGGTGCGCGACGGCGTGGTCGAGCGCAGCTGGGAGGGGTAGGGCCGCCCTCCCGGTGGTCGACCTTTCCGGTGGCCGGGGTGGCCGGGGTGGCCGGGGTGGCCGGTGGTCGTGGCGTGCGGGCTCAGTGGCCCGGCCGCCGGGCCAACCGCTGTTCGGCGGCGACGACCAGCGGCTCCAGCAGCGGCAGCGAGAGCAGGACCAGCAGTCCGGCGGCCCAGCCGGCCAGCACGTCGGTGACCCAGTGGGTGCCCAGGTAGAGCGTGGTCAGGCCGATCGAGCAGGCGGTGGCGGCGGCGATCACCGCGCCGGTGCGCCGCCAGCGGACCGCGAGGTAGGCGAGCACGCCCCAGGTGACGACCGCGTTGGCGGTGTGACCGGACGGGAAGATGGTGCCGCCGGAGAACAGTTCGGGCGAGCCGACGTACTGGGCGTAGTGCGGGCCGAGCCGGCCGGTGACGATCTTGACCGCGCCGACCGTGACGTTGAGCAGCAGCAGCGCGACGGCCATCACCAGCAGCGGGCGCAGCCGGCCCAGCCGGTGCGCGCGCCAGCCGAGCCAGACGAAGGCGGCGATGGCGGAGGGGCCGCGTTGCCCGGCGACCACCCAGGTGTCGAGCAGCGGTTCCAGGCTGGGCCAGCGTTCGTAGGGGCGGAACAGCCGGACCGACCAGTCGAGGTCGACCAGGGCGGTGTTGAGCAGGACACCGGCCAGGACCAGCAGGTAGGCGACGCAGGTCACGGCGAGCAGGGCGGCCTGCCGGCGGCCCATCGGCGGCCAGCCGGGCTCGCGGCGGTGGGCTCGTTCGGGGCTCGGGCGCTCGCGGTGGGTGGTGGTGAGCTGCTCCGGCCCCTGGTTCGGATAGGGCGCGGGGGTACTCGGGGCTTGCACGGGGGTGACCTTACCCATCCGGCCGGGGCTATTCCGGAGGGATTTGTCATTTTCCCGTGAAATCGACAATTGGCGGAGAGAGGTCCGCCCGGGGAGTGATTTCCGCGATTCTCGGATCGAATGCCAGTGTGGTGTTCGAATGATTCTGCAAAAGCCCCGGTAAAGAAAACGGAGTGGGAGGCCGGCGCGGCCGGCTTCCCACTCCGTGGTAACCCTGTGTAGGTTCCGTGCTCAGTCGAGGGGGCCGCCGGCGACGTAGATCACCTGCCCGGAAACGAAGCCGGCGCCCTCGCTCGCGAGGAAGGAGATGGTGTGGGCGACGTCCTCAGGCAGACCGACCCGCTGGACCGGGATCTGGGAGGCCGCAGCCCGCTTGAAGTCTTCGAAGTCCATGCCGACCCGGGCGGCGGTGGCCGCGGTCATGTCGGTGGCGATGAAGCCGGGGGCCACGGCGTTGGCGGTGATGCCGAACTTGCCCAGCTCAATGGCCAAAGTCTTGGTGAAGCCCTGCAGACCGGCCTTGGCGGCCGAGTAGTTGGCCTGGCCGCGGTTGCCCTGGGCGGACGAGGAGGACAAGTTGACGATGCGGCCGAAACCGGCGTCCACCATGTGCTTCTGCACCGCGCGGGTCATCAGGAAGGCCCCGCGCAGGTGGACGTTCATGACCGTGTCCCAGTCGGACTCGGACATCTTGAAGAGCAGGTTGTCGCGGAGCACGCCCGCGTTGTTGACCAGCACGACGGGGGCGCCGAGCTCGGCGGCCACGCGGTCGACGGCGGCCTGCACCTGGTCGGCGTCCGAGACGTCGGCGCCCACGGCCAGGGCCCGGCCGCCGGCCGCGGTGATCCGGTCGACGGTGTCCTTCCCGGCGGTCTCGTCCAGGTCGAGGACGGCCACGGCGTAGCCGTCGGCGGCCAGTTGCACGGCGGTGGCGGCGCCCAGGCCGCGGGCGGCGCCGGTGACGACGGCGACCCGGGGGGCGGTGCTCTGCTCGGTCATGCTCGCTCTCGTCTCTCTCGGGGTGGTCTCCGCGGGGAGCGCCCCGGGGAGGGTGGCCACACCCTACCCGCGAGTAGGGAGGGCGAACAGGGCTGGAGAGTCGTGGGTGACGGTCGGTAAGGACCGACCGGTCGGCTTTCTGCTGAGAACGGGTTACCGAGAGGGCGTGGCGGCCGCGTAAATATGCCAATGTTGCCGAACCTGCGTCTACTATCCGCCCCTGCCTGCCAGCAAGGGCCCGCCGTTTGTATAGTGTCCGCCAGCAGCCACCGGCTGCACGGCTGGAGCGCCCTCCCTCATAGCTGGACGCCCACTCGCCGTTACTGCCCCACCCGGGTGTCCCACACACACCGGGTGTGACATCGGGACGGATACATGGTGCTGGGGGAGATCCCGACGACCCGCGTGTCCGCGCGACTGCAACAGTCGCCCGGACACCTGATTCGCGTTGCACAGCAGGTTCACACCAGGCTGTGGTCCGAGCATGTCGGAGCCGATCTCACGGCTCCGCAGTTCGCCGTCCTGCTGGTCCTGGCCCTCGAACCGGGTGCCGACCAGCGGACGGTCGGCGAGCGAGCCTCGCTGGACAAGGCGACGATGGCGGAGATGGTCGCGCGGCTGGTCCGCCGCGGCTTGGTGCTGCGAAGGCGTGACCCGGCCGACGGCCGGCGAAAACTGCTCGCTCTCTCGCAGAGCGGTGCCCAGGCGGTGCGTGAGGCCACCGGCGGTGTGGTCCGCGTGCAGCGCACCCTGTTCGAGCCGCTGACGGCGGAGGAGCAGGTGGAGATCGTGCGGGTGATGGCCAAGATAGCCAGGCTGGAGCCCGCCGCGGTCGCCGTGTTCTCCGATGCGCGGCCGACACTGGACGCGCAGCGGGCGATCGGCTACCTGATCAGGGTGGGCCAGCAGGTGCACACCAAACTCTGGTCGGAGCACGTCGGTGCGGAGCTCACGGCTCCGCAGTACGCGGTGCTGGACGCGCTCGAACTGGAACCGGGCGCCGACCAGCGCACGGTCGGTGAGCTGGCCTCGCTGGACAAGGCGACGATGGCCGAGATGGTGAGCCGGCTGGTGCGCCGTGGTCTGGTGCAGCGCCGGCGCGACCCCTCGGACGGGCGCCGCAACCTGCTGTCGCTCTCGCCGGCGGGCCAGGACCTGCTGCACCGTTCGACGGCCGGCGTGGCCGAGGTCCAGCGGCTGCTGCTCGCCCCGCTGGACGAGAGTGAGCACGGGCCCGCGCTGGCGCTCCTCGGCAAGGCGGCGCGGCTCTAGAAGGATCCTTTGAGCGCCAGCCAAAACGATTCGCCAACGTACGGAAGGCCTGGTGTGCCGAAGGCTTGAGGCGTTGACGGCTCAAGGCGTTGATGACTCGAGCCGTTGACGGCTCAAGGTGCTGGTGGCCTGACGTGCCGGAGGCCGCTGCTCGTCGGTGTCGGCGGATCGTGGCACACCGAAGACCGCCCACCCCTGCAGGGGTGGGCGGTCGTTCGACATGACCGCTCGTCAGAGAAGTCGGACGGCGGGTGCCGTCAGTTCCAGTCGAACTCCTGCGGGTCCGGACCGATCCGCGTGCCGGTGGCGACACCGGCGATCGCGGCGAGGTCCTCGGCGTCCAGCTCGAAGCCGGCGACGTCCAGGTTCTCCCGGATGCGGGCCGGGGTGACCGACTTCGGGATCGCGATCACGCCGCTCTGCAGGTGCCAGCGGAGCACCACCTGGGCGACCGTGCGGCCGTGCTTCTCGGCGATCTTCGCCAGCACCGGCTCGGCGAGCAGCTCCTTGCCCTGGCCCAGCGGGCTCCAGGCCTCGGTGGCGATGCCGTGCTGGGCGTGGAAGGCGCGAAGCTCGGTCTGCGGGAAGTACGGGTGCAGCTCGACCTGGTTCAGCACCGGGACGACCGAGGTCTCGTCGAGCAGTCGGGTGAGCTGCTCGGGCCCGAAGTTGGAGACGCCGACCGACTTGACCCGGCCGTCCGCCTTCAGCTGCTCGAAGGCCTTCCAGACGTTCAGGTAGCTGCCGTGCTTCGGGCGCGGCCAGTGGATCAGGTAGAGGTCGACGTAGTCGAGGCCGAGCTTGGCCAGCGACGCGTCGAACTCGCGCAGGACGGCGTCGCGGCCCTGCTCGCCCGACCAGTCACGGGTGCCCGAGTTCCACAGCTTGGTGGTGATGTAGAGGTCCTCGCGGGCGACGCCGCCGGCCAGGGCCTCGGTGATCGCCTGGCCGGTGCCGGCCTCGTTCTCGTAGATGGCCGCGGTGTCGATGGAGCGGTAGCCCGCTTCGATCGCGGTGCGGACGGCGGCCGTGGCCTCGTCGTCCGGGACCTGCCACACGCCGAATCCGAGCTGCGGGATCTGCGCGCCGTCGTTCAGCGTGACGTTGGGGATGTTGCTCACGGGAAGGGGTGCCCTCCTGGTTGTCCGTCTGATTCCAGAAGGGGGCAACTGGGGCCCGGGCGGGATTGTTCCCGCCGTTCGGGGGAATCTTGCGGGGCCGGGGGCCCGCTCCGGCGGGAATCCGGGGGCCGGGCGGCGAAAAACCTGTTGCGCAGATCACATCGGGGTTGGCAGGCTCGTGGCCATGACCTCCTGAGATCCGGGCCCTTCGTGCCCTTCCCGCCCCCGTCCGGCCGTCCCGTCCGGCGGTCCCGTTCGGCGCCGCCCCGGACGCGCCGATGCCGCCGGGGCGAGGCGCCGCGCTGTCGCCCGCCGCCGCCCGTCTTCCGCTGTTCGCGCGAGTCGGGCCCGCCGTGCCGCGAGACCCGTGCCTCCGGCTCGTGACCTTCTCCCGGCGTGCCCGCTCACGCCTGCTCGCACCCTCCAGCACCTCCAGGACCTCCAGCACCGTCCCGCACCCTCCTGTATCGGAGTGTCATGCTGCTCACCCCCCTGCCGTTGGCCGACCCCGGTAGTCCCGATCTCTCCTCGCCCCCGGCCTTCCTGCGCTGGCTCCAGCGCGGCCAGCGGCGCGGGCAGGTGCTGGCCACCTGCTGGGCGCTGCTGGAGATGGGCGGCCAGGCGGCGCTGCCGATAGCGCTCGGGTGGGGCGTGCAGGCCGCCGTCGACGGCGAGGCCGCCGGGATCTGGCGGGCCGGTGCCCTCGCGGTGGCGCTCGCCGTGCTGTCCGCGCTCGGTGCCGTGCTGCTGCACCGGCAGGCGGTCTGGAACTGGATCCACGCGGCGTGCCACGTGCGGCAGCTGGTGGCCCGGCAGGCCTCGCACCTGGGCGCCGGGCTGTCCTGCCGGATCGCCACCGGCGAGGTCGTCGCGGTCGGCAGCGGGGACGTCGAGCGGATCGGCTGGTACGTCGAACTCGTCGCCCGGGTCCGGGCCGCGGTGATCGTCTGGCTGGCCGTCAGCTCGGCCGTGCTGGTCGTCGAACCGGTGCTCGGGGTCGGGGTGCTGCTCGGCGTCCCGGTGCTGGCGGCCGCCGTCTGGCCGCTGATCGGGCCGTTCGAGCGGCGGTACGAGCAGCAGCGCACGCTCGGCGGCAAGGCCACCGAGCTGGCCGCCGACACCGTGGCGGGGCTGCGGGTGCTGCGCGGCATCGGCGGCGAGGAACTGTTCCTCGACCGGTACCGGGCCGCCTCCCAGAAGGTCCGGGCCGCGGCCGTCCGATCGGCCCGGATCTGGTCGCTGATGCAGGCCCAACAGGTCCTGCTGCCAGGCCTGTTCGTGATCGGGGTGACGTGGTACGGCGCCCGGCAGGCGGCCGCGGGCGAGCTCGCCGTCGGCACCCTGATCGCCGTGTACGGCGCCACCGCCTTCCTCGCGGCGCCGCTGCGGATCCTCGGCGAGGCCGCGCACGCCTGGAGCGTCGCCCGGGTCTCCGCCGGGCGCGCCGTCCGGGTGCTCTCGCTCAGCCGCACCGGCGGCGTGGCCGAGGCCTCGCTGAACAAGCCGGGGAACGCCGACCTGTTCGACCCGGCGACCGGGCTGACCGCGCGGGCCGGGGAGCTGACCGCGGTCGTCTGCGGGGACCCGGACTTCGCCGGGGCGCTCGCCGGGCGGCTCGGCGGGCACGTCCCGGCTGCCGAGGACGAGCCGGAGCAGCCCTCCGTCCGGCTCGGCGGGACGGAGCTGGACGCGGTGCCACTGGCCGAGGCCAGGGCGGCGGTGCTGGTCCACGACAAGGAGCCGGTGCTGCTCTCCGGCACCCTGGCCGGGCTGTTCGACATCCCGTCCTCGGGGCGGGTCTCGGTGGCCGAGGCGCTGGCCGCCGCCCGGTCCGACGACGTGCTGGAGGCCCTGGTGGACGGCTCGCCGGAGTGTGCGGGCGACGCGATGCTCGCCCGGATCACCGAGCGCGGGCGCTCGCTGTCCGGCGGGCAACGCCAGCGGCTCGCCCTGGCCCGCGCGCTGCTGGCCGACCCGCCGGTCCTCGTCCTGGACGAGCCGACCAGCGCGGTGGACGCCCACACCGAGTCCAGGATCGCCACCGGACTGCGGGACACCCGGGCGGGGCACACCACCGTGGTCTTCGCGACCAGCCCGCTGCTGCTCGACCAGGCCGACCGGGTGGTGCTGCTGCGCGACGGCCGGGTGGCCGTGGCCGGGCGGCACCGCGACCTGATGCGGACCGAGCCGGCCTACCGGGCCGTGGTCACCCGCGAAGAGGAGCCGGCACCGGTGGGGGAGCCGGTATGAGCGGCCGCGTGGGCACCCGCGCCGTCCGCCCCGCCCGACCCGCCGCATACCTGAGGAGCACGTCATGAAGCCCCCCGTCCATGAGGAGCAGGGGCCGGCCACCACCCTGCCGGTCGGCTCACCGGCCGCCGTGCGCGCCTACCTGCGCCTGCTCGCCCGGCGCCACCGCCGAGGGTTCTCCGCGGTGGTGTCACTGCACTCGGTGGCCACCGTGGCCGGGCTGGTCGGCCCCTGGGTGCTCGGCAGCCTGGTCGAGTCGCTGGCCACCGGCACCGCCGAGGCCACCATCGCGGTCGCGGTCGGCTGGTACCTGCTGGCGCTGGTGGTGCAGTCCGCCTTCACCGGCTGGTCCCGGATGCGCGGTGCCGTCCTCGGCGAGCGGGTGCTGGCCGACCTGCGCGAGGACTTCCTGGTCCGCTCGGTCGCGCTGCCCACCGGCGTGCTGGAGCGGGCCGGCACCGGGGACCTGGTCTCCCGGGGCACCACGGACGTCGACCGGCTGGACAAGTCGGTGCGCGAGGCCGTGCCCGAACTCGCCGTCGCCATCGTGTCGTTGCTGCTGGTGATCGGCGCCCTGCTGGTCACCTCGCCGCTGCTCGCGCTCACCTCGCTGATCGGCCTGCCGCTGCTGCTGGTCAGCTCCCGCTGGTACTTCAAGCGCGCGCCGCAGTCCTACCGCAACGAGTCGGCCGGGTACGCCGCGGTGAACACCGTGCTGGCCGAGACGGTGGACGCCGGGCGGACGGTGGAGGCGCTGCGCCTGGGCGACCAGCGGATCGCCCTGACGGACCGCAAGCTGGGCGAGTGGCTCGCCTGGGAGCGCTACACCCTGTGGCTGCGCTCGGTCTGGTTCCCGACCATCGACGCGGTCTACTCCTCGGCGGTGCTGGCCACCCTGTTGCTCGGCGGGCTGTTCACCCTCAAGGGGTGGATCACCGTCGGCCAGTTGACCACAGGAGTGCTGTACGCGCAGATGCTGACCGGCCCGGTCGACCTGATCCTGCGCTGGTACGACGAACTGCAGATCGGCCAGGCCTCACTGGCCCGGCTGGTCGGCGTCCGCGAGGTGCCGGAGCACGAGGGCGACGAGTCCAGCCACCCGGACGGCCGCCGGGTCGAGGCCCGGGACGTCCGGTTCGGCTACCGCGAGGGCGCCGACGTCCTGCACGGCATCAGCCTGGACGTCGCGCCGGGCAGCCGGGTCGCGCTGGTCGGGCCGTCCGGGGCGGGCAAGTCCACGCTGGGGCGGCTGCTGGCCGGGATCTACGCCCCCGGGCGCGGCAGCGTGACGCTCGGCGGGGCGGCGCTGGCGCGGATGCCGGCCGAGCGGGTGCGGGCGGAGGTCGCCCTGGTGAACCAGGAGCACCACGTCTTCGTCGGCACCCTGCGGGACAACCTGCGGCTGGCCGCGCCCGGGGCCGAGGACACCGAACTGCGCTCCGCGCTGGACGCGGTGGACGCCGGCGGCTGGGTGGACGCGCTGCCGCACGGCCTCGACACCGAGGTCGGCTCCGGCGGCACCGCGCTGACCCCGCCGCAGGCCCAGCAGCTGGCGCTGGCCCGGCTGGTGCTGGCCGATCCGCACACCCTGGTGCTGGACGAGGCCACCTCGCTGCTGGACCCGCGCGCCGCCCGGCACCTGGAGCGCTCGCTCGCCCGGGTGCTGGAGGGCCGCACGGTGATCGCCATCGCCCACCGGCTGCACACCGCGCACGACGCGGACGTGATCGCGGTGGTCGAGGGCGGCCGGATCAGCGAGTACGGCAGCCACCCGGAGCTGGTCGCGGCCGGCGGCCCGTACGCGGCGCTCTGGCGCTCCTGGCGGGACGAGCGGTAGCGGGCCGGCGCCGTCGAACGCGTACGGCGCCGTTGACCCGTACGGCATTTCAAACCCGCACGGGGCCGGATTGCCCCGTGCGGGTTACTCCCTCGCCCATCAGGGCGTGTAACCGGGCAAATCGGATCCCCGGCCCGCAGACTGCTCCGGTGACCAAGATTTCGGACGGCTCGTCCGGCTCCAAACGCAGCGAGATCGCCGGGATCCCCACCCGGTACATCGGGATCGGCGTCCTCGTCGTCCTCGCCGTGTGGTTCCTGTTCGCGAACCTCGACAAGGTGAAGATCCAGTTCTGGGTGTTCACCGTCACCGCGCCGCTCTGGATCGCACTGCTCGCCACGCTGCTCGCCGGCGGCGCTCTGGGCTGGCTGCTGAAGGGGCGTCGCGGCCGGTGACCAGCGCTCCCGGGCCGGCCCAGGCGGGGCCCTCGGCCTTCACGCCGCTGATCGAGGTGCGCGGCGTCAACAAGCACTTCGGGGACCTGCACGTCCTCCAGGACATCGAGCTGACCGTGGGCCGCGGCGAGGTCGTCGTGGTCATCGGACCGTCCGGCTCCGGCAAGTCGACGCTCTGCCGGGCGATCAACCGTCTGGAGCCGATCGAGGACGGCACCATCCTGATCGACGGCGAGCCGCTGCCCGAGGAGGGCAAGGGACTGGCCCGGCTGCGCGCCGAGGTCGGCATGGTGTTCCAGTCCTTCAACCTGTTCGCGCACAAGACCGTGCTGCAGAACGTCTCGCTCGCGCAGATCAAGGTCCGCGGCCGGCCCCGGGCGGAGGCGGACGCCAAGTCCCGCGCCCTGCTGGAGCGGGTCGGGCTGGAGGCGCACGCCGACAAGTACCCGGCCCAGCTCTCCGGCGGCCAGCAGCAGCGGGTGGCGATCGCCCGGGCGCTGGCGATGGACCCGAAGGCGCTGCTGTTCGACGAGCCGACCTCGGCGCTCGACCCCGAGATGATCAACGAGGTGCTGGACGTCATGCGCCAGCTCGCCCACGAGGGCATGACGATGGTCGTGGTCACCCACGAGATGGGCTTCGCCCGGGCCTCCGCCAACCGGGTGGTCTTCATGGCCGACGGCCGGATCGTCGAGGACCGCGCCCCGGAGGACTTCTTCAACGCTCCGGAGAGCGAGCGCGCCCGGGACTTCCTGTCCAAGATCCTGAAGCACTGAGGCGGCGCCGTGACGAGGAAGACCACCGCCGCCCGGGGCCGGACGGCGCTCGCCGCCGTCCTGCTGCTCGCCGGGCTGGCCGCCGGCTGCGGCAAGCCCGGCACCCCGCCGCCCAAGGGCCCGCAGGCGAGCGCGCTGCCCAGCTACCAGGTGCGCGACGCCGCCTCCATCACCGGCTCGCCGACCCTGGACGCCGCCCGGAGCCGGGGCCACCTGGTGGTCGGCGCCAAGGAGGACCAGCCGTACCTGGGCGAGAAGAACCCGGCCACCGGCGTGTACTCCGGCTTCGACATCGAGATCGCCAAGATGGTCGGCGCCTACCTCGGCTTTCCGCCGGACCGGATCGAGTTCAAGACCATCGCCTCGGCCAACCGCGAGACCGCGCTGCAGAACGGCCAGGTGGACTTCTACGTCGGCACCTACACCATCAACGACAACCGGAAGAAGCTGGTCGGCTTCGCCGGACCGTACTTCATCGCCGGGCAGTCGCTGCTGGTGCGCAGGAACGACAACACCATCCACGGCCCGCAGGACCTGGACGGCAAGAAGGTCTGCTCGGCGGCCGGCTCGACCCCGTACCAGCGCATCCAGTCGCAGTTCCCGAAGGCGAAGCTGATCGGCTACGACACCTACTCGGCCTGCGTGGACAACCTGATCACCGGCCAGGTCGACGCCGTCACCACGGACAACGCGATCCTGCTGGGCTACGCGGCCAAGGCGCCGGACGAGCTCAAGGTGGTCGGCCCGCTGTTCTCCCAGGAGCCGTACGGGATCGGCACCCCGAAGAACGACACCGTGCTGCGCCTGGCCCTGGACGACGCGCTGGCGCAGAACGAGCAGAACGGCGACTGGAAGAAGGCCTACGACGCGACCCTGGGCCTGTCCGGGGAGCCGGCGCCCACACCGCCGCCGATCGACCGGTACTGAGAGGGCCGCGCCGTGAAAACGCTGACCGACAACTGGTCGACCTACTGGGACGGCTTCCTCGGCACGCTCTCGCTGTTCGCGGTGAGCGCCGTGCTGTCGCTGGTGCTGGGAGTGATGATCGCGGGTTTCCGGGTCTCGCCGGTCCGGCCGTTGCGGGTGTTCGGGACGGCGTGGGTGACGCTGCTGCGCAACACGCCGCTGACCCTGCTGTTCTTCATCGTGGTGCTGGGCCTGCCGCGCTTCAACATCACGCTGCCGTTCTTCGTCTTCGCGGTGGCCGCGCTCGGCTGCTACACCTCGGCCTTCGTCTGCGAGGCGATGCGCTCGGGCATCAACACCGTGCCGGTGGGGCAGGGGGAGGCGGCGCGCAGCCTGGGCATGAGCTTCGGGCAGACGATGAGCGTGGTGGTCATGCCGCAGGCGTACCGGTCGGTGGTCGCGCCGATCGGCAGTGTGATGATCGCGCTGGCGAAGAACACGGCGATCGCCGGCTCGTTCAGCGTCACCGAACTGCTCGGCACCTACCGGACGATCAACGAGCTGGGCTACAGCATCATCTGGACCTTCGTCTGGATCGCCGTCGGCTACCTGATCATCACCCTGGCCGTCAGCGCCGTCTTCAACCTGCTGGAACGACGAGTGGCGGTGTCGCGATGACCGTTGGATCCTCGGCGCTGTACGACATCCCCGGTCCGAAGGCGCTCGCCCGCCACCGGCTGTACGGCGGGATCGCGCTGCTGCTGATCGCGGCGCTGATCGGTTGGATCGTCTACATGCTCTTCCACACCCACCAGTTCACGTACCAGAAGTGGATGCCCTTCGAGTACCGGGGCGTCCAGGACCTGCTGCTGAGCGGGCTCGGCAACACCCTCAAGGCCTTCGGCTGGACAGTGCTGTTCGCGCTGCCCTTCGGCGCGCTGTTCGCGGCGGGGCGACTGTCCGACCACAAGGTGGTGCGGGTGCTCTCCACGGTGGTGGTGGAGTTCTTCCGGGCCATGCCGCTGCTGGTGATGATCTTCTTCGTCTTCGTCGCGCTCAAGGTGCAGCCGCTGTGGGCGCTGGTGGCCGGGCTGGTGCTGTACAACGGCTCGGTGCTGGCCGAGGTCTTCCGGGCCGGCGTGCTCGCGGTGCCCAAGGGGCAGCGCGAGGCGGCCTACGCGCTCGGCCTGCGCAAGACCCAGGTGATGACGTACGTGCTGGTGCCGCAGGCCAACCGGGCCATGCTGCCGGCCATCATCAGCCAGCTGGTGGTCGCGCTCAAGGACACCTCGTTGGGCTTCCTGATCACCTACGAGGAGTTCCTGCACGCGGGCAAGCTGATCGCCACCAACCTCGACTACGACCTGCCGTTCATCCCCGTGGTGATCGTGATCGCGCCGATCTACATCGGCATGTGCCTGCTGCTCTCCTGGCTCGCCCGCTGGGTCGAGCGCCGCAGCCGGCGCAGCCCGAGCATGCGGGGCGGGGCGCCGGTGGTCAAGGCCGGGGTGGCGATGGGACTGCCGCCGTCCGCGCAGCAGTGAGAAGGCTGGTTCGATCCTGAACCATAGGTGCGGGTGGGGATAGAGCGGGCACCTCCAATTTCCTCTTATGATTGCGGAGGCTCGACGACGACGACCGGGGAGGGGCCATGGAGCCGGTATTCGACTCACGGCACATCAGGACGTTCCACGAGGTCGTCAGAGCAGGCTCCTACTCGGCCGCCGCCCGCGAGCTCGGCTACACCCAGCCCGCCATCACCCAGCAGATGAAGGCGCTCGAACGCACCGTCGGCGTCGCGCTGTTCACCCGGGCCGGGCGCGGACTGCGGCTCACCGAGGCGGGCGAGGCACTCTCCCGGCACGCCGAACTGATCCTCGGCAGCCTCTCCGCCGCCCAGCAGCAGCTCGCCGCGCTCGCCCGGCTGCGGGCCGGGCGGGTGCGGGTCTGCGCCTTCCCCAGCGCCAACGCCACCCTGATACCCGAGGCGATGGCCCGGCTGCTCGCCGAACACCCCGGTGTGCGGGTCGAGCTGCTGGAGGCCGAACCGCCCGACTCCGTCCAGCGACTGCTGCGCGGGGAGTGCGACATCGCGCTGGCCTTCCGCTACCCCAGCGGCGCGACCGAGGTGCCCGACGGGCTGGACGAGATCCCGCTGATGGAGGACCTGCTCACCGTGCTGCTGCCGGTCGGACACCCGCTCGGCCGTCGGCACGCCGTTCGGCTCGTCGACCTCGACGGCGAGCGCTGGATCGCCGGGTGCCCGCGCTGCCGGGCCAACCTGCTGAACGTCTGCGCGGAGGAGGGCTTCGCGCCGGACATCGTGTTCTCCACGGACGACAACCTCGCGGTCCAGAGCCTGGTCGCCGCCGGGGTCGGGATCGCGCTGATGCCCGCGCTGGTGCTCTCCTTCATGTGCCACCGCAAGGTCACCGGGCGGGCCGTCGAACCGCACCTGCGCCGGCAGGTGAGCGCGTACGTGCTGCGCGAGCACCGGCGGATACCGGCCACCGGGCTGGTGCTGGACCATCTGCGGCGGGCGGCGGCCAGCCGGATCGGGTGCTGACCGGATCGGGTGCTGAGTCGTGGCTCCGGTGGGTGCTCGCCGGGGCGATTCATAAGCTGAAGTTGAGGGGAAGCTTAAGAACCATCGTTGGACGTGATGGGTCGGTGCAGCCGAACCTGCTGGCATGACACCCCCAGCCACGGTCGGCAGCGACCGGCTCACCGAGCGGATGACCGCCCTGATCGGCGAGATCCGTGCCGTCGTGGACCGCGGACTGCCCCCGGAACTCACCGCCTACCTGGTCGGCGAACGCCTCGCCCCGCACCTGCACGCCGACCCCGACGGGCCCGACGCGCTGCTCACCCCCGCCCAGCGCGAGGGCGACCCGAAGCGCTACCGCCAGCACGTCCTGCACGCCGAGGAGGACGGCGGCTTCTCCGTCGTCGCCCTGGTCTGGCTGCCCGGCCAGCAGACCCCGATCCACGACCACGTCTCCTGGTGCGTGGCCGGCGTCCACCAGGGCCAGGAGAGCGAGACCCGCTACCGGCTGGTCTCCGACGGCCGCACCGCCCACCTCGTCGAGACCGAGCACGTCGCCGGCCCGGCCGGCACCGTCGCGGCCTTCGCCCCGCCCGGTGACATCCACCTGGTGCGCAACGCCTGCAACAGCACCGCCATCTCCATCCACGTGTACGGCGCGGACGTCTCGCGGCTCGGCACCAGCATCCGGCGCGTCTACCGGCTGCCCGCCGACCAGCAGCAGTGAGGGCGGCGTGGCACTGACCCTCCGGGAGCGCGCCACGCGCACCCGCTCACTGCCCCCGCTCGGCGGGGACGCCCCCGGCCTGCTGCTCGCGGCGGCCGGGGTGGCCGCCGCGATCGCCGTCCACGCGGCCGTGCCCGCCGTGCCCAAGCTCACCGCCGCCGTCGTGCTCGGCATGGCGGCGGCCCACCTGCCCGGGCTGCGCCCGGTGGTGCGCGGGGTGGCCCGGCCGGGGCTGTCCATGGCCGGCAAGCGGCTGATGCGGCTCGGGATCGTCCTGCTCGGGCTCAAGCTCAGCCTGGACGACGTGCTCGGCCTCGGCTGGGCCACCGTCGCCATGGTGCTCGCGGTGGTCGCGGCCACCTTCACCGGCACGCTCTGGCTCGGCCGACGGCTCGGCCTGCCGGGCGACCAGCCGCTGCTGGTCGCCACCGGGTACTCCATCTGCGGAGCCTCGGCGATCGGCGCGGTCAGCCAGGCGGCCGGCAGCGAGGAGGAGGACGTCGCCGCCTCGGTGGCCCTGGTCACCCTGTGCGGGACGCTGGCCATCGCCGTGCTGCCGCTGCTCCAGCAGCCGTTCGGGCTGGGCGACGTGGAGTTCGGGCGGTGGGTCGGCGCGAGCGTGCACGACGTCGGGCAGGTGGTCGCCACCGCGCAGACCGGCGGGGCGGGCGCGCTGCGGGAGGCCGTCCTGGTCAAGCTGATGCGGGTGGTGCTGCTGGCGCCGCTGGTCGCCGGGATGGCCGTCGCGGTGCGGCGCCGGGCGCGACGGGGCGGGGAGGCCGTCGTCGGGGCGGACCAGGAGTCGGGGGAAGACCCTGCGAAGAACCCGGTCAAGACCGGCAGCCGCCCGCCGATCGTCCCGCTGTTCGTGGCGGGGTTCCTCGCGATGATCGTGCTGCGGACCACCGGGGTGCTTCCGGAGCGGGCGCTCACCCTCGCCGGGGACACCCAGGAACTGCTGCTGGCCGCCGCGCTGTTCGGCCTCGGCAGCGCCGTGCACCTGCCGACCATGGTCCGCACCGGCGGGCGGCTCGCCCTGCTCGGGCTCGGCTCCTGGGTGGTCGTCGCGGGCGTCTCCTACGCCGGGGTGCTGGTCACGACGTGACGGGCGCAGGGGCGGACTCGGCTATTGTCGGGCGGGTACTCGTCCGCCGGGACGCTCCTGCACCCGAGTCCGCTGAGGAAGCCGCATGTCCACCGCACTGCCCGAACGGGACGCTCACGAGGCCGTCGTCACGCTCGACCGGCGGGACGGCCCGTTCGGCGAGGTGGTACTGCGCCAGCGGGGTCGGCACTTCGAGATCATCGCCAACGGCTGCTTCCTGATGGACACCGCCGACGGCCGCTCCGAACGCCTGCTGATCCAGGCGGCGTTGGACGAACTGGACCGCACCGGCGCCCCCGCAGAGCCCTCGGTGCTGATCGGAGGCCTCGGCGTCGGCTTCTCGCTGGCGTACGCGGCGGCCGAGCCGCGCTGGGGGCGGATCGCCATCGTCGAGCGCGAGACCGCCATCATCGACTGGCACCGGAACGGGCCGCTCGGCGCCTTCTCCGGCGGCGCGCTGGAGGACCAGCGGGTCCAGGTCCTCCACACCGACCTGCTGGAGTACCTGGCGGCGGCCGACGGCGAGCGCTACGACGCGCTGTGCCTCGACATCGACAACGGCCCGGACTGGACCGTCACCGACTCCAACGCCGGGCTGTACGGCGCCGACGGGCTCGCGGTGCTCTGGCACCGGCTGCAGCCGGGCGGGGTGCTGGCGGTGTGGAGCGCCCAGCCCTCCGCTGACTTCGAGGAGGCGCTGCGGGCGGTGGGCTTCTCCGACGTCGTCACGCACGAGATCCCGGTCAGCCGCGGCGTGCCGGACATGGTCCACCTGGCCCGGCGCGCAGGCTGACGGCGCAGGGCCTCGCCAACCCTCCTGCCGCGTCCGGGCGTTGTCCGTGGCAGCGGCCAACTGCCGGCTCTCGGCGTCGCGTTGTCGCGGCCCCTGGGGTTGGACCCCTGGCGGAGGGGCAATTGCCGGGGCTCAGCCGAACGGCCTGGTCTCCGGGCCCGAAGCCTCCGCCGCGTCGGTCTCCGTCGCTTCGTCCGGGGTGGGCGGGAGGCTTTCCGGGGCGAAGGGGTTGAAGTCCGGCGGGGGCACCATGACGGGCGTGCCCTTGCGCGGGGCGTCCTGCGCGGGAACGGCCTGCGCGGGAACGGCCGGCGGCGCGGAGGGCGGCGGCGGGACGGCCGGGCCCTGCGCCGCGAGCGTGGTGCCGAACGGGTCGGACTGGTCGGCCGTCACCGTGCCGAACGGGTCGGTGGTCGGGGCGGCCGCTGCCGGGGACGTGTCCGGGGTGGGCGGGAGGCTTTCCGGGGCGAAGGGGTTGAAGTCCGGCGGGGGCACCATGACCGGCGTGCCCTTCCGCCTGGCTGGCGCCGCCTGCGGCTCGGCGTCGGCCGGGGAGGCCTCCGCGACGGGCGCGAACGGGTTGAAGTCCTCGGGCGGGAGCTGCACCGGCGTGCCGCGCAGGTCCGCCGGCACCTCCTCCGCCTCTTCCGGCTCCTTCTCGACGGGAGCGGGAGCGGCAGCAGGTGTGGCGGGCGCGGGCGCGGGCGCGGGCACGGCGCCGGCCACCGCCCCGTCCCAGCCGAACTGAACGCTCTTCAGCAGCTCCGCGAACGCCCGCGTGTACAGGTCCCAGTCCTCCGGCTGCGCCGTGGACAGCTGGACGCAGAGCACGGTGCCGCCGTCCGGCAGCGGGACGAAGGCCTCGACCGCCGAGGTGACCACCCAGCGCCGCTGCCCGTCGGCGGACAGCGGCCCCGGCACCGGGACGGTCCGTCCCTCGACCAGGACGGCGGCCGGCCCGGCCGGCAGCAGGACCGTCCACACCTCGGCGTGCCGCCGGACGGTGGCGAGTTCGGTGGCGAGCGCGGTGATCGGCAGCGGGTGCCGGGCGAGCGAGACGACGAGGGCGGCGTCGGAGGCCCGGCCGTCCACGTCCAGCGCGCAGACGCCCGCGTAGACCGTGCCGGCGTCGTGGACCAGGTCGGCGAGGGTGGCGGCGATGACCGCGAAGTCGCGGCGCCGCTCCGGACCGTCGCCGCTGAACAGCTCCTCGGCGACCTCGGCCAGATGCCCGGTCAGTTCCTCGGCGGCCGCGGCGGTGGCCGGGTCGACGCCGTCCGCCCCGCCCGCCGGCGCGGGCACCGTACGGGAGCAGACCCCGGCCGGACCGCCGGGGGAGGTCAGCGGGTGGAAGCCGGGCGGGACCACCAGCCGGACCTCGGCACCCGCGCCGGTGGCCAGTTCGACCGGCTGGCGGGTCTGCTGCCCGGCGGCCAGCGCGGCCAGTGCCGGGGCGAACGGCGGGCGCAGCTTGGGGTCGGCGAACTCGCCGGTGACCGGCAGGTGGAACAGCGCGGCCGAGGTGGTGCCCCGGTCGGCGATCGCGCCGCGCACCGCCCCGCCGCCGTAGCGGGTGTGGAGGGCGGCGGTCACCCGGTCGGCGACCCGGGCGCCGCTACCGGGGCGGGCCGTGCCGGCGGTGAGCACCGTGCCGAGCCGGTCCACGGCCGCGTGCACCGGGCCGTTCGGGGCCAGCGGGAGGCCGAACAGCGCCTCGGCGGCGGGGTGTTCGGCCGGGCGCAGGGCGCTGAGCGAGGCCGCCGGATGGCGGGAGGTGCGCTCGTCGAAGAGGGCGTCGGTGAGCGTGCCGAGGGTCGCGCAGACCTGCTCCGCCGCTGCGAAGGGATTGGCCTCCGCGCTGAACTGGACGTCCTGGGTCAACTGTTGAGCCCCCCGCTCTGCTGCGTCTGCGGTCCGCTGGTTCGGGTGGGTCCGCGCGCGCCGTGGCGGCGTGCCGCCGGACTCCGTGCTCATTCCTATCAGAGCCCGCTGTCGGGACCGAACCGGCGGATCACCCGATGGGAGCCGCGGTCGTTCCGCCCGTGGCCTGCGGGGACGTTTCGCCGGACGGTGCGGTGGCGAGCGCGGTGACCGCCTCGGCGATCCCGGGGACGGCGAACAGCCCGGCGAGCTCCCGCACCAGGCGCCCGGTCGGGCCGTCAGGACGCTCGTCCGCGAAGAACGAGGCGAGTTCGGCGGCGAGCGCCGGCTCCCGGGCGGCGGTGAGGGTGAGGGTGGCGACGAACTCCTGCACCAGGTGCAGCTGCAGGTCCTCCAACGGCACCGAGCGTTCGGCCAGCCACTCCAGCGAGGTGATCTCGGCGTTGGCGATCCAGGCCCGGACGGTCAGCCGCAGCCCGGGGCTCGGCGCGGGGATCGCCAGGTGGGAGAGGATCTGGTCGTGGGCGGCCCGCCGCACCTCGTCGATCACCGCCGAGGTGCCCGCGCTGGCCGCCACCGAGCCGCCGCGCAGCAGCGCCGCGAAGCCGGGCCCGTGGCTCTGCACGAAGTCCAGGTAGCGGCCCATCACCCGGTACAGCCGCTCGGACAGCGGCCCGTCGGCGGGCTCCTCGAAGCGCGCCGAGAGCTCCCGCCCGGCCCGCCGCAGCGACTCCTCGTACAGCGCCTGCTTGCCGGGGAAGTAGTGGTACACCAGCGGCCGGGAGGCCCCCGCGGCGGCGGCGATGTCGTCGATCGACACCTCTTCGGGCGGGCGCCGGCTGAACAGCTCCAGCGCGACGGCGATCAGCTGCTCGCGCCGCTCGTCCACGCTGAGCCTGCGGCGCGGCCGCTCACCGGCAGCCGCCCGGCCTGGCGTCCGGCCCGCAGCCCGGTCCGGGGCCTGCTCCGGGGCGGGGGTCCGTGCAGCGCGGGCGGCCGTCGGCGACGGCGTACGGGAGGCCATGCGCGCCACCCTATCCGCCGTCCGGGGCGGGGCCTATGCGGCGTGGAGGTCCAGGTAGCGGCGGTAGGCCTCGCGGCCGTCGGGGACGAAGTGGTCGCGGGCGAGGCGGTCGGCGAGCTCGGCGGGGGTGAGCCAGGCGTGCCAGGCGACCTCGGACTCCTGCGGCTGGACCGGGCCGTCCCACTCGGCCTCGTACATGTCGCTCCACCAGGAGAGCCGGTCCTGCCGGAAGAGGAACTTGAAGAGCGGGCGCGGGGTGATCCCGTGCACGCCGAGCTCCTCCTCGGCCTCGCGGACGGCGGCCTCGGCGTACGTCTCGCCGGAGCCGACCACGCCGCCGACGAACATGTCGTACGCGCCGGGGGCGAACAGCTTGGTGTCGGTGCGGCGGTGGACGAAGATCCGCCCGGCCGGGTCGCGGACCAGGATGAAGACGCACCGGTGGGTGAGCCCCTGCCGGTACACCTCCCCGCGCAGCGCCGTCCCGATCACCCGGTCGTGCTCGTCGACGACGTCCAGCAGTTCTTCGGCAGGGTTGGTCATGACGGACAGGTTAGGGTTTCGGGGCCCGCTTCGAACGCTTTTCGAGTGCGATCCGAGCTCGATTCGCATGTGATCCGCATGTGATTCGTGTGTGATTCGTGTGCGATCGGACGCGGGCGGGAACGCAGGAACCGGACAGGCTGAGGGTGGCGCGCGGTGGTGGAGATCTGGGGCGAGACGGCCGAGGGGTTCGAGCCCGTACGGGAGGCCTTCGCGCGGAACTTCCACGAGTACGGCGAACTGGGCGCGGCCTTCGCGCTGTACGTGCGCGGTCGCAAGGTGGTCGACCTGTGGGGCGGTGACGCCCGGCCCGAGGTCGGCGGGCGGCCCGCGCCGGCGGTGCCCTGGACGGCGGACACCGCCCAGGTGCTGCGCTCGGTCACCAAGGGCCTGACCGCGACCACCGCGCTGCTGCTGGCCGAGCGCGGCCTGCTCGACCTGGACGCCCCGGTGGCCTCCTACTGGCCCGAGTTCGCGCAGGCCGGCAAGGGCGGGGTGCCGGTGCGCTGGCTGCTGTCGCACCAGGCCGGGGTGCCCGCGCTGGACGTGCCGCTGCGGCTGGAGGACGTGCTCACCTGGGAGCGCGCGGTGGCCGCGGTGGCCGCGCAGGCGCCCGCCTGGGAGCCGGGCACCGCGCACGGCTACCACCCGTACACCTTCGGCTGGCTGGTCGGCGAGGTGGTGCGGCGGGTGAGCGGGCGCACGATCGGCCAGTACTTCGCCGAGGAGATCGCCCGGCCGCTCGGGCTGGACCTGTGGATCGGGCTGCCGGCCGGGGCCGCGCCGAGGGTCGGCCGGCTGGTCGACCTGCCCGCCCCGGAGGCGGCCCGGACCGGGCCGAGCGGGCTGCGGCTGCGGCCCAAGCAGTCCGTCCGGGACGCCTACCAGGACCCGGCCTCGCTGACCGCGCGGTCCTTCGCCTCGGTGCGCCCCGGGGTGGACCTCAACGACCCGGCGGTGCAGGCCGCCGAGATCCCCGGCGCGGGAGGCATCGGCACCGCCCGCTCGCTGGCCCGGTTCTACGCGGCGCTGATCGGCGCCGCCGACCGCCCGGACGGCTCCGGCGCGCTGCTGCCGCCGCTGCTCGGGCCCGGGGTGCTGACCCGCGCGGTCGGGCCCGAGGTGAGCGGACCGGACCGGGTGCTGATCGTCAACTCCACTTTCGGCCTGGGCTTTTGGCGGCACGGCCCGACCGCGCCGATGGCCTCCCCGGCGAGCTTCGGCCACCCCGGTCGGGGCGGCTCGCTGGGCTTCGCCGACCCGGAGCTCGGGCTGGGCTTCGGCTACGTCACCAACGGCATGCAGCCGGGCGTCACCGGCGACATCCGCTCGCGCAACCTGATCCGTGCGGTGCGGGGGTGCCTGGGGCTGTCCGGGTAGCGGCGGGCGCGGTCCCGAGCCGTCAGGCCTGGCCGGTCTCGAAGCGGGTGATCTTCGGGCCGGTGAGGGTGAAGCGCCAGGCGGTGCGCATCTCGCCCCAGGTGTCGTTGGTGAAGTTGGCGATCAGCGCGTGGCCGCCGTCCGATTCGGTCTGGACGTCCATCCGGCCGCGGACGGTGAAGATCTCCTTGTCGATCCACTGGGGCAGGTCGCGGTCGGAGCCGTCGTCGGACATGGTCGCGTCCGGGGTGAGGGTGGCCAGGAAGGCGTCGCGGTCGCCCGCGTTGACCGCGGCGACGAAGGCGCGCACGGTGGGGTCGGAGAGCTTGGCGGGGGAGATGGTCATCGGGACTCCCGGGGGTGAGGGGCGGGGAGTCCTGTCTACGGCGTTCGCCGGGTGTGTTCGGGCATGTCGGCGGCGCGTCGAGAAAATCGCGCATTCATGTGCTTAGATCCCGAAATGGGCGTTTTGCCCTACGGAGGGTTGCGCAGCGTGGACGCCCGGAAGGGCGTTCGCGGTGCGGCCACGGGGAGTGGCGGCGGAGCGGGAGGCCGGGACCGGTCTCCCGCTCCGTGTTTATTTGGTTCCTGGTTCCTGGTTCCTGTTCCTGGTTCCGCGTTTCGCGCAGGCCGCGGCCCGGCTAGAAGAGGCCCACCGCGTCCGGGGAGTAGCTGACCAGCAGGTTCTTGGTCTGCTGGTAGTGCTCCAGCAGCGCCTTGTGGTTCTCCCGGCCGATGCCGGAGTTCTTGTAGCCGCCGAAGGCCGCGTGGGCGGGGTAGGCGTGGAAGCAGTTGGTCCACACCCGGCCGGCCTGGATGGCGCGCCCGGCGCGGTGGGCGGTGTTGAGGTTGCGGGTCCAGACGCCCGCGCCGAGCCCGTACTGGGTGTCGTTGGCGAGGGTGATCGCCTCGGCGAAGTCCTCGAAGCGGGTGACCGAGACGACCGGGCCGAAGATCTCCTCCTGGAAGACCCGCATGCTGTTGACGCCCTCGAACACCGTCGGCGTCACGTAGTACCCGCCGGCCAGGGCGCCGCCGAGGTCGGCCCGCTCGCCGCCGGCCAGCAGCTTGGCGCCCTCGGCCTGGCCGATCTCGAAGTAGGAGAGGATCTTCTTCAGCTGTTCGGCGCTGGCCTGGGCGCCGACCTGGGTCTCGGTGTCCAGCGGGTCGCCCTGGCGCATCGCGCGCACCCGCTCCAGGCCGTCGGCGAGCAGCTGCTCGTAGACCGAGGCCTGGATCAGCGCCCGGCTGGGGCAGGTGCACACCTCGCCCTGGTTGAGGGCGAACATCGCGAAGCCCTCGACCACCTTGTCGTAGAAGGCGTCCGAGGCGTCGGCGACGTCCGCGAAGAACAGGTTGGGGCTCTTGCCGCCGAGTTCCAGCGAGACCGGGATCAGGTTGTCGCTGGCGTAGCGGGCGATCAGCCGGCCGGTGGTGGTCTCGCCGGTGAAGGCGATCTTGCGGATGCGGTTGCTGGAGGCCAGCGGGGCGCCGGCCTCCTCGCCGAAGCCGGTGACGATGTTGACCACGCCGGGCGGCAGCAGGTCGGCGGTCAGCTCGGCCCACAGCAGCACCGAGGCCGGGGTCTGCTCGGCGGGCTTGAGCACCACCGCGTTGCCGGCCGCGAGCGCCGGGGCGAGCTTCCAGATCGCCATCAGGATCGGGAAGTTCCACGGGATGATCTGGCCGACCACGCCCAGCGGCTCGTGGAAGTGGTACGCCACGGTGTCCTCGTCCAGCTGGGACAGGCCGCCCTCCTGGGCGCGCAGCGCGCCCGCGAAGTAGCGCAGGTGGTCGACCGCGAGCGGGAGGTCGGCGGCCAGCGTCTCGCGCACCGGCTTGCCGTTCTCCCAGCTCTCCGCGACGGCCAGCCGCTCCAGGTTCGCCTCCATCCGGTCGGCGATCCGCAGCAGCGCCTGGGCCCGCTCGGCGGGCGGGGTGCGGCCCCAGCCGGGGGCGGCGGCGTGGGCCGCGTCCAGCGCGGCCTCGATGTCCTCGGCGGTGCCGCGGGCGACTTCGGTGAACACCTCGCCGGTGACCGGGGTCGGGTCGCCGAAGTACTCGCCGCGCACCGGCGGGGTCCAGCCGCCGCCGATCCAGTGCTCGTACCGGGAGCGGTAGGCGACGATGCTGCCGGGCGTGCCGGGGGGCTGGTAGACCGTCATGCTCTGGTGTCTCCTCGCGACGTCGGGCGCCGCCCGGACCGGGTGGCGGGGCGGCGCGCCGGGCCGCGCCCGGCGCGGGGCGGCCCGGCGGGAGGGTGTGGACACGCAATTCCGGGCGGACGCCCGCCGGGGCGTCCGCCGTCGAGCACGATAGCCGCCCGGCGCGGGCGCGGCTACGGTCCGTGCGCCCGGCCCGTACGGAGGGTTGCGCGTTCCGGCCGTCGCGCGGGGCGCGCACCGTGTCTCCGCGCTCCGTCCGGGACGGTGTCAGACCGCGTGGTACCGGCCGGTGCGGGACTCCCAGTACAGGTAGCCGGCGAGCCAGGTGACCAGCCCGTCCGCGTACCGCTGGGCGATCGCCCGTTCGACCCGGGAGAGCCCCAACTCCCGGTAGACGTCCGGCAGTCGGCCGTGCAGGTCCCGGCACCGCTCGACCATCAGCTGCGCCTCCTCCAGCACCACCGCGCAGGCCTCCTCGGCCGAGCAGCGGCGCTCGCGCTGGACGATCATCACCAGGTTGTTGACGTCGCCGCGCGGGGCCTCCAGCGGGAACGACCGGACATCGTTGCTGAGCGAGGGGATGTCGGCTGCCAGCTGGCGCAGTTGACGCAGCACCGGATGGTGCAGGACGGCGGCGGGCACCTCGAACTGGCCGAGGCGTTCGACCATGTCGAAGATGGTCTCCATCGCCGCGGTGCCTCGTCTGAGCACCAGGTAGCCGTCGCGGTCGGGTGGCCGGGTGGAGATGCGGCCGGCGGCCTCGGCGGGGTGACTGGCCAGGTACCACTCCCAGTTGTACGCGGCGCGGGCCTGCCAGCGGGCGGGCATGCCGCGCACGCTGCGGTCCCAGAGGTCGGCGAAGGCGGTCTCGACCGGCGAGTCCTGGTCGGGGCGGGCTCCGTGCAGGACGGCGATCAGCCGCTCGCAGATGGGGGCGACCTCCGTCGGGCGGCGGCCGAGCGGGCCGTCGAACTGGTCGTCGAAGAGGAAGTAGAAGCCCATCAGGTCGGCGGCGAGGGAGAGTTCGTCCGGGCCGGTGTCGGGGTAGCCGAGGGCGGCGAGGTCGACCACGTCCCAGTGGGCGTACCCGGGGTGGTCGACGTCGGGGAGCAGCGGGTGGCGGACCAGCCAGTCACGGTGCAGCGCGGTGGCCTGCGGTCCGTGCGGGCTGCGACGGTGCGGGAACGGAATCTGAAGTGAGGTGTCGTCAGACATCGGACTCCCGGTGCGGCGAAGGGTGGGGGTACTAGTGGTTCGAACGTTGGGTGTGGGGGGAGTTGACGCGGCGAGGCTTCCGGGGAGAGGGTGATAGCGAAAGATCATCTTCGCCTCGCGGGCCGTAGGGTATCTGATGTAATGATCGGACGTTAGGGGTATAGGGCAATTGCCCTTGGCAAGGCGTCCGAACCCTCACCGTCCGCCCCAGCCTGCGCGAATGCCCCACAGCGAGTGCCACGCAGCGCTAACCTCGGCTCCACGGGCAGTGATGCGAGCAGCGACACGGGCTGTGACGCGAGTGGCGAGGCGGAGGCACGACGGTGACCGAGCAGGACAACGAACTTCGGACGGGATCAGGTTCCGGCCGGGACGGCGACAGCACCTCGCCGAGGGTCAGGCTGCGCGACCGCGACGCCGAACTCCGCTCCGTCGAGACGGCCGTCGACAAGCTCTGCTGCAAATTCGCGGCCGGCGGCACCGAGATCGGCGAACTGCTCGCCTTCTCCGGTCGCCCCGGCATCGGAAAGACCAGCCTGCTGCACGAGGTCCGACGGGTCGCCAAACTCCGCGACCGCGCCACGGTGTTGTTCGCCCGCGGCGGCGAGCGCCAGTTCAACGAGCCCTACCACGTGCTGCGCCAGCTCCTCCAACCCCTCCTCACCAGCCTGCAGCCCGACGAGTTCCGCCAGGTCATGGGCACCTGGGAGGAGGTCGTCGGACCGGCCATGGGCCTCAAGCGGCCCAAGGCCGGCGCCCGCCGCCTCGACCCCCAGGGCGTGCGCGACGGCCTCGACTACGTCCTCACCCAACTCGCGCCGCGCCGGGCCCCGCTGGTCATGATCGTCGACGACCTGCACTGGGGCGACCACGAGTCGCTCTCCTGGCTCACCCAGTTCGCCGTCCGCTCCCGCGAACTGCCCGTCCTGCTCGTCTTCGCCTTCCGCGAGGACGAGAACGACTGGCCGACCGAGATCCAGCAGCACCGCAAGGCCGTCCTCGGCCTCGCCACCAGCAAGCACGAGCTCAACCGGCTCTCGCTGGTCTCCGTCACCGACATGATCCGCGCCGAACTCGGCGACAAGGCCGAGGACGCCTTCTGCTACGAGTTCTGGAACGTCGTCAACGGCAACCCCTTCGAAGCCGTCGCCCTGCTCGACCAGGTCCGCGACCAGGACCTCGAACCGGTCGAGGAGAACTCCCAGCAACTGCGCGAACTCGCCGTCGACGCCACCGGAATGACCCTCAAGAGCTGGATCGACCGGCTCGGCTCCGGCACCCTGCGCTTCGCCTGGGCCTGCGCGATGCTCGGCACCGACATCCGGGTCGACCTCGCCACCCGGATCTGCGCCCAGACCACCGAGGGCGCCCGCGACGCCATCAAGCAGCTGCGCAAGCAGCGCGTGCTCACCCAGACCCCCAACGGCAACCTGGAGTTCGTCCACCCGCTGATCGGCAGCTCGATCTACAACACCATGCCGGAGGCCACCCGCACCGGCATGCACGGCGTCGCCGCCGCCGAGATCGAGAACGCCGGACTCGGCCTGCTCGCCGCCTCCCGCCACCTCGTCGAGACCTTCTCCGGCGAGGGCGACGACAAGACCGTCCGCAAACTGCGCCGGGCCGCCGTCGAACACCTGCTGATCGGCGCCCCCGAAGCCGCCCAGCGCTGCCTGCACCGCGCCCTCAACGAACCCCCGGCCGACGACATCCGCGCCGAGGTGCTGTACGAACTGGGCTGCTCCGCCCTGCTCACCGACCCCGTCGCCACCGTCAACCAGCTCAAGCTCGCCCTCGACCCCGACGAGGGGCCGCTGCGCCCCGAACTGCGGGTCGACGCCACCTTCCGGCTCTCCGAGGTGCTCGCACACAGCGGCGAACTGCGCCAGGCCGCGGTGGTCTGCCAGGACGAGGCCGAGCAGACCGCCGACCCGGCCGGCCGACTCCGGCTCCAGGCCGCCTCGTTCATGTGGCACGCCTTCCGCAAGTCCGAGGACGACGGGCCCGGCCGATCCACCCGGCTCGGCCTCATGTGCGACGGCCTCAGCACCCGCGACGCCGCCGACCGGGCCGTCCTCGCGATGCGCGCCTGGGACCTCACCCTGCGCGGCGCCCCCTCCGCCGAGGCGCTGACCTACGCCGACGCCGTCCTCGACGCCGGCCGCCTGCCCAAGGGACTCGGCTGGACCGACAGCACCTGGGGCTTCGAACTGCCCTCCATGCTCGGCCTCACCTACACCTACAACGACCGCATCGCCCAGGCCGAACGGCTGTTCGCGGACGCCATCATCCAGTTCGAGGTCGCCGGGTGGAGCGGTGCCCACCGGGGCTTCGCGTACTTCCTGATGGGCCTCGCCCGCTTCCGCCGCGGCCTGCTCGCCGAGGCCGAGGACTTCCTGCGCCGCGCACTGCGACTGTCCGAGCGGATCGGCCCCAAGCTGCCGCTCGCCTGGGACGCCGTCGGCGTCCTGGTGGACACCCTGCTCGCCCGCGGCCGGACCGAGGAGGCCTGGGAACTCGCCGTCGAGTTCGGCTTCCACCCGCCGTACCACACGACCGCGATGGTGCTGCCCGACGCGCCCTCGCTGTACGGCAAGCTGCTGATCGCCAAGAAGCGCTACGCCGGGGCGGCCGCCGCACTCACCGAGGCCGGCGCCCAACTGGAGGCCCGCGGCTGGCACAACACCGTCTGGGCGCCCTGGGCCGGCCACCTCGCCATCGCGATCGCGGCCGACGAGCCCGACCGCGCCCGCGAGTACGCCCAGAAGGCCGTCCAGGACGCCCGCACCTTCGGCACCGCCTCGGCGATCGGCACCGCGCTGCGGCTGAACGCCCAGATCGAGGACGGCCAGCAGGCGGTCGAGCTGCTGGAGCAGGCCGTGATGTACCTCGGCCAGTCGCCGGCCGGGTACGAGCACGCCGTCGCGCTGGTCGACCTCGGTGCCGCGCTGCGCCGGGTCGGGCGGCTGGAGGACGCGCAGGAGTACCTGTACCAGGGCATCGAACTGGCCCAGCACTGCTCGGCCGAGGGGCTGGTCGACCAGGCGCGGCGGGAGCTGGCCAACTACGGCCTGCGGCCCAACCGGCTGGGGCTGCGCGACTTCCGGGAGACGCTCAGCCAGCCCGAGTGGGAGGTCGCCAACCTCGCGGTGCAGGGCGTGCCGCCGCAGCGCATCGCCGACGAGCTCGGCGTGCACCTCAGCCTGGTCAACCGCCGACTGGCCGCGGTCTACCGCAAGGCGGGCAGCGGGCCGGACGGCCTGGCCTCCGCCCTCGGGCTGCCGACGCAGCCGCGCGGGGCCACCCGGCCGGGGGCGGAGCCCGAGGAGGCGTAGCCCGCGGTGGCAGGGGGGCGTGGGCGGCGGGTGCCCGGGCGGCGCGCGGAGGCACGGGAGCGCTCCCGGGGCGGTCGCCGTCGCTAGGCTGACGCAGACGTGGGGGCGCCGCGGCGACCCCCTGGACGGACCCGGAACCGGGGCGGTCACGGCACCCCGCGACCGCCAGTGAGGAGCAGGCCATGGCGAGCGAGGCCACCAGCGTGCGGCACGAACCCCTCGACCCCTCGGGCGCGGGCGCCGCGATCGAGCGCTGGACGCTCTCCGCCGGCCCGTACGAGGCGAGCGTGCTCACCCTCGGCGCCACCCTGCACACCCTCACCGGCCCGGACCGCGCCGGGCGCCCCGCCCAACTGCTGCTCTCCACCGACCAGCTGACGCAGATCCTCGGCCCGGCCCGGCACTACGGCACCGTGGTCGGCCGGTACGCCAACCGGATCGACGGTTCCAGGATCACCATCGACGGCGAGGAGCACCCGCTCGCCCCGACCGGCGGCGGCATCACCATCCACGGCGGGCCGGACGGCTTCGCGCAGCGGATCTGGGAGGCCGAGCGGATCGAGGGCGGGGTGCGGCTGCGGTTGCACAGCCCGGACGGCGACCAGGGCTTCCCCGGCGCGCTGGACATCACCGTCTCCTACACCCTGGACCCGGCCGGCGAGCTGGTGATCGCCTACCGCGCCGTCACCAGCAAGCCGACCGTGGTCAACCTGACCAACCATGCCTACTTCAACCTTGCGGGTGAAGGGAACGGCGACGTCCTCGGCCACCTGCTCACCCTCGACGCCGACGCCTACACCCCGGCCGACGAGCGGCAGATCCCGTACGGGCGGACCGAACCGGTGGCCGGCACGCCGTTCGACTTCACGGTGGCCACGCCGATCGGCAAGTCGGTGCACGACGACCACCCGCAGCTGGCCGGGCCCGGCGGCTACGACCACAACTGGGTGCTCCGGGCCCGGCCGGCCGACGGCAGCCCGGCCCGGGCGGCGCTGCTGGAGGACCCGGTCAGCGGGCGCACCCTGGAGGTGCTGACCACCGAGCCGGGCGTCCAGGTCTACACGGCCAACAAGTTCCAGGGGGCGGTCACCGGCGCGAGCGGCGTCCCGTACGGGCCGTTCGCCGGGATCGCGCTGGAGACCCAGCACTTCCCGGACTCCCCGAACCACCCGGCGTTCCCGAGCACCGTGCTGCGGCCGGGGGAGGAGTTCCGCTCGACCACCGTGCTGCGGCTGGGCGTCAGCTGAGCGCTCCGGGCACGTCCGGGGTGAGGTTCTGCGTGAGGTCCTGCTGGAGGTCCCGTGCGAGGTCCCGTGCGAGGTCCCGGCGCATGCAGAGCCGGGGCCAGCGGTCGAGACCGTGCTCGGTCTCCTTGCGGCGGATCTCTCGCAGGCCCGGGGTGAGCTCGTGGTCGGCGAGCGGGCGGAAGCCGCAGCGGGCGTAGTAGGGGGCGTTCCAGGGGACGTCGGCGAAGGTGGTGAGGGTGAGCGCGGGGGCGTCGGTGCCGGCCGCGAGGTGTTCGATCAGCGCCCGGCCGATGCCCCGGCGGGCGTGGTCGGGGTGGACCGACACCTGCTCGATGTGCAGGGCGCCGTCCACCGGCTCGGCGAGCAGGTAGCCGGCGATCGGACCGGGACCGGGACCGGGTTGCTGGGGCAGGTCGGTTCCGTGGGGCAGGTCGGTCGCGTCGGGGACGGCGACCAGGGCGATGCCCGCGTCCAGGTAGTGGGCCAGCTCGTGCGGCGCCGGTGGTTCGTCGTCGGCGATCTCCGGCATGCCGATCGCGGCGAAGGGGGCCCCGGCGGCCCGCTCCAGTTCGCACAGCAGCGGCAGTTCGTCCCTCATGGCGGCTCTGATACGCATGCGTTCAGTCTGCTGCAAGCGGTTTTCGGCCAGGGATGGTGGTGCTCTCGGCCATCCGGTACCGGCTCGAAGCGGGCGAACCCGGACATTTGGTCGCACTGTCAACTACCGTGCGGCTACGTCCAGGACACGTGGGCGTAACGATCGCTGTTTCTTGCAGAAACTTGCTGCAAGGACTTTCCGTCGCTATTGCACCGCTGTTAACTTCCTTCCGAGCCCGACGGCAGCAACGGTGCAGTCGGCACGAGGCAGCCATTATGCGCCTGTCTCCGAAGATCTCGGGCACCCCCACCCTCCCAAGGAGTTCTCATGCGGCGTGGCATCGCGGCCTCTGCCCTCGTTGTGGCCCTCGCGGTCTCGATGGCTGCCTGTGGCAGCAGCGGCTCCAGCTCAAACGGCAAGGCCGACGGGCCGGTCACCCTCACCTACTGGGACACCTCGAACGCCACCAACGAGGCGCCGAACTACCAGGAGCTGGTCAAGAAGTTCGAGGCCGCCAACCCGAACGTCAAGGTCGACTTCGTCAACGTCCCGTTCGACCAGGCGCAGAACAAGCTCCAGACCGCCATGGGGGCCAAGGGCGCTCCGGACGTGTTCCGCTCCGAGGTCGGCTGGACCGCCGCCTTCGCCAAGGCCGGCTACCTGGAGCCGCTCGACGGCACCCCGGCCGTCGCCGACACCTCCGCCTTCCAGCCCAGCCTGATCCAGCAGGCCAAGTTCGACGGCAAGCTGTACGGCGTGCCGCTGGTCACCGACACCCTGGGCCTGCTCTACAACAAGGAGCTGTTCGCCAAGGCCGGCATCACCGCCGCCCCCAAGACCTGGGACGAGCTGAAGACCGACGCCGCCGCGCTCAAGGACAAGGCCGGTGTCGACGGCTTCTGGCTGAAGGCCGCGGACGGCTACTACGCGATGCCGTTCCTGTTCGGCGAGGGCACCGACACCGTCGACGCCGCCGGCAAGAAGATCACCGTCACCTCGCCGGAGGCCGTCAAGGCCATCGAGACCTACAAGACGATGTTCACCGCGCCCGGCATGGCCAAGGCCGACGTCACCACCGACGCCTACGCGCACATGATGGACGCCTTCAACAACGGCAAGGTCGCGGCCATCGTCCAGGGCCCGTGGGAGATCACCAACATCTACAAGGGCGCCGCGTTCGCCGACAAGAACAACCTCGGCATCGCGCCCGTCCCGGCGGGCTCCAGCGGCAAGTCCGGTGCGCCCACCGGCGGGCACAACATCTCCGTCTACGCCGGTGCCGACCAGGCCCACAAGGCCGCCGCCGAGAAGTTCGCCGCCTTCATGACCTCGGCGGAGAGCCAGGCCTTCATCGCGCAGAAGAACTCCACCCTGCCGACCCGCTCCGACGCCTTCACCGCCGACGTCAAGGCCGACCCCGGCATCGCCGGCTTCCAGGCCGTCCTCGGCAGCGCCAAGCCGCGCCCCGAACTGCCCGAGTACAGCTCGCTGTTCTCCTCGCTCGGCACCAACCTGGGCAAGGCCGTCCAGGGCACCGGCACCCAGGACGCGCTGAACACCGTCGCCACCGACTACGCCAAGCTGCTGCCGGGCTTCGCCAAGTAGTCGCCGTCGGCCGTCCGGGCCGCCGGGGGCGAAACACCAGCAAGAGCACACGGAGGACCGCGGCACACCCGACGGCC
>NZ_JBHXML010000059.1:0-68030 GCF_042720345.1 Kitasatospora sp. NPDC058478
GGCACAATCATCGGACAACGGGACTCCGTCGAGTAGGAAGACCTTGGTCGGCTTCCTGGCTCTACCCGGGGTCCCGCCTTCATGATCTCCGCCGCTGCCTTCGGCGAGCTGGAACATCACCCGGACGTGGTCTTGACCAGCCCAACCACCCCTTAACTACGCGGCATTGGAAGTACCCGCCCGAGTTGCGGCAGCGTGCTGTTGCCGCGTATCGGGCTGCCGATCCGAAGCCCGTGATCCGGCAGATGGCCCGCGATCTCGGGGTGCATCACGAGGCCCTGCGGAACTGGATCCGTCAGGACGAAGCAGACCGGGGCGAGCGCGACGACCGGCTGACCACCGCGGAGAAGGAGGAGCTGGCCGCTCTGCGCAAGGAGAACGCCGAGCTCCGCCGGTCCTGCGAGATCCTCAAGGCCGCATCGGCTTTTTTCGCCCAGGAGCTCGACCCGACCCGGCGACGGTACTGAAGCTCGTCGACGAGCACCAGGACCGCTTCGGGGCCGAGCCCGTCCTCCGGGAACTGCACATCCCCGCCTCCACCTACTACCGCTGGCGCCGCGACGTCCACGAGCCCTGCGAACACAAGCGCCACGACGCCGAACTCACCGAGCACATCCGACGCATCCACGCCGGCTCCGACGAAACCTACGGCTCCCCGCGCGTCCACGCCGTCCTGCGACGCGAGGGCGTGCACGTCGGCCGTAAAAGGGTCGAGCGTCTGATGCGCGAGGCCGGGCTTCAGGGCGTCAGCCCGCGCCGGCCCCGCTCCTTCACCCGCCGCGACCCGGCGGCCGACCCCGCCCCGGACCTGGTCCAACGCAACTTCACCGCGAACGCCCCCAACCGGCTGTGGGTCGCCGACATCTCGCTGATCCCCACCGGCGAGGGAGCATGGTGGCTGGCCACGATCCGCGACGCCTTCTCCCGCCGGATCGTGGGCTGGCACACCTCGGAGCGAGCGGACACCGACCTCGTCCTCACCGCCCTGGAGTACGCGCTGCACGGCCGGCCAGTCGAGCCCGGCAAGCTGATCCATCACAGCGACCACGGCTGCCAGTACACATCCATCAAACTCACAACCCGCCTGCTGAAGGCGGGAATCGAGCCAAGCATGGGAACCGTCGGCGACTCGTTCGACAACGCCCTCGCGGAGAACTTCTGGAGCGTGCTGAAGACCGAGTGCGTGCGCCGCACGACCTTCGCGGCCCGCACGGACGCCGACCTCGCACTGTTCGCCTACATCGACGGCTGGTACAACACCCGCCGCATCCAGAAACGACTCGGCTGGCTCAGCCCGGACGAGTACGAGGCAAAGTACTACGCCGACCAGGCGACGGCCGAACCGGTGGCCGTCGCACCACCCACACCTGCCCTGACCAGGTAATCACCACCTCCCGCACAACGGGGGAAGCTCAGTCAGGCCAGCTCACCACGCACGTGCGCGGCCAGACACAGCAGTTCCTTGAGGCTCAACCACCCTTCGGCGACGCCCTCCAGCCGGACCACTGCGCCGCCCTCAGCATCGGTGTCGGCGATCGCCCTCAGGTTCGAACGTTTCACGCCGCACGCAGCCAGCAGCGCGTTCACCTCGTCTGCTGTCCGACGCGCCGCCCGCCAGCCGGCGGCGTAGTCCACGCCCGGCAGCCACACCCACGCATCCGGGTCGAGGTCCCCGGCCAGCTCTGCGCGGAAGTCGTCGTCCCCGTGCAACGCCTCTCAACTCCCTTGATCTACAACCGAACCGGCTCATCCGTGCGCACACATGCCGAGGAGCCCGATACCATCGGCACCGGGTTCCGACCCACCGGACCACCCCATCTCCCGCCAAGGTCACGGGGTGGTCCGGCACGTCTTCAGTTGTCGTTGATCAAGTCAGGAGCAGTTCTGCGAGGCCTGTTCGTGGTCGCACTCGAAGATCCGCTGCATCAGCCCCAACCGCAGCCCCACGAGGAACCCCGGCTCAGCGCACCACAGCGCCACGTCACGGTGCGCAGATCGGCGACTCGGCGAGATGGCCCTCACCGGCCACGAGAACTGGCCGTCCAGTTGCCACCACGTGAGAGCGCGATCGTGCCAGGCCCGCAATCTCCCCATCACAAGGGAGCCTTGGGGTCGGCCGGGTAGAGCTTGACCAGGTGCGGGGTGAGGTCGAGGAACGCCAGGGTCCGTACCTCCCCGTACGTCGCGAGCCGGTACCCGATCTGCTGAACCGCCGAAGGCCCGAACAGCTCGTCGAAGTAGTCCTGCTGCTCCAGACTGAGCGGCAACACCCGCAGAGCCCCCAGCAACGCAGCCAGCGCGTCCGACAGCTTGGAGAACTCCGCGGGCTCCGTTACCCCGCGGACTTCCACGACCACCGGAAACGGGTACGGCGCGGCTCCCTCCAGCCCCGCATCGTCGCCGGCCGACACCGCTTCCGCCCCCTGCGTACCGAGGCCTCGAAGTGTCGTCACTTCGTCACCTCGCCCGCACGACGCGGGTGCCACATGTGGACCCCGACCGGCTTGCCGTTCACCACGATGTACCGGGCCACCGCCTTCCGCAGCCCCGCCCCACAGTAGAAGCACCGCGTCGCCGCCGCCCCGAACACCCGCCTGGCGCTCATCGCGCACCGCCTTCCGGGCCCACCAGAGCCCAAACGATCTTTCCGATGCCCTCAGGCCGGGGCGCGCAGCCCCATTCCAGGGACAGTGCTTCCACCAGGCAGAGCCCGCGCCCCGAGAGCTTGTCCGGACCGGTGAACCGCCGAATCACGGGCTTCTCGCTGCTCGTGTCATGCACCTCGATCCGCAGGTGACCGCGCACGCCCTCGAACCGCACCGCGATCCGTCGCCCCTTGGGCACACGGGCGTGCACCACCGCGTTCGTCACCAGTTCGGAGAGCACGAGCTCGCCGCTCTGCACGAGCTGGCCCCCGCCCTGGATGCCGCGCAGGAAGTCCCTCAGCAGCGACCGCGCCGCGCCGGCCGACGACCGGTGGCGAGGAATCCAGAAGAACGCCCAGGGAGCGGACGGAGATGCCGCCGCCCCTGCCGATGTACCTGCTCTGTTCACCACATCCGCCCCAACCCTCGCCGGACTCACTCAGTCCACGAAGCAGCCGTACCGACCTTGCATTCAGACAACACGGTCAGCCCCGGTCGGAGTAATGTCGTGGGGGGTGTTGAACCGTTGTGAATGGTCGTCAGACCGCCGACAGGGGAACGATCTTGAAAACACCGAACTCTCAACTCGCCGACTGGCTGGGCCGTACCGGCTGGTCACTCGGCGAACTCGCCCGGCGGGTCCGGGCGAAGGCTGCTGACTGGGGACACCCCCATGTCTCCTCGGACCCGTCCAGCATCAAGCGCTGGATTGACGGCCAGTCCCCGCGCTGGCCGGTGCCGGACATCCTGTCGGACGTGTTCTCGGCGCACTTCGGCTACCGCGTCACGGCCTACGACCTTGGCCTTGGGACTTCATCCGTCGCAGACAGGGCCCTTGTCTACAACCAGTCCTACACCGCTACGGTGGAGGCTGTTGCCGACCTTGGGAGGGCCGACGTGGATCGACGGAAGTTCCTGACCGGATCAACATTCGCTGTCGCGGCAGCGGTTGGGCCATCTCGTGACTGGCTGCTCCAGACGCTCGACCAGACACCGACGCCCGGCCGGCGGGTCCTGCTGGAGGACGTGACCGCCGTCAAGAACATGTTCGGCACGTTCCAGCAGATGGACATCTTCCAGGGCGGCGGGTCCGGCCGCCTGGCACTGGCCGCCTACATGAACGAGCACGTGTTCCCTCTGCTCCGGCGAAGCCACACGGAGGAGGTCGGGCACGCACTTTGCGAAGCAGCTGCGGAGCAGACCTACCTGCTCGGCTGGATGGCCTACGACAACGGCGAGCACGGACCGGCTCAGCGCTACCTGATCCAGTCCCTCCGACTCGCAGAGGAGTCCGGTAACGCGGCGCTCGGCGCCCACGTCCTTGCGGGCATGGCCGACCAGGCGACGCTCCTCGGGCACCCCGACGAGGGCCGCCGACTGGCCCAGGCCGGACGAGCGGGCCTGTCCAGGACACCGGAGTCTCAAGCCTGCCTGGCGGACCTGTGGGCCCTCGAAGGGCGCGCGCTCGCCAAGCTCGGCGAGAAGCGCGCCGCTGCTCAGGCCGTCTCCGCCTCGGAGGAGGCGTACTCCAACGTCCAGCCCGACAACGAGGCCGAGTGGGCCCGGTTCATCGACCCGGCCTACCTGAACGGCGAGCACTCCCAGACGTTCCAGGACCTCGGCGACGGCGCCGAGTCCGCGCGGTACGCCCGCCTGTCGATCGAGCACGCCCGGTCGCAGAACCGGGCCCGCCGCGGAGCGATGTCGCACGCCGCACTGGCCGTGTCCCACCTCCAGCGCCGGGACCTTGAGGCAGCACACGCTGTCGGCCTGCGGACGCTCACCCTGACCCGTCAGGTCAAGTCGTCCCGCGCCGTCGAGGCCGTGCAGAACCTCCAGAAGCAGATGGTGCCGTTCGGCCGCCACACCCTCGTCGCCGACTTCAACGACCGGGCGCGGGAACTGCTGGCCGCCTGATCGACGCTCGAAACACCACGGGCCCTCTCCAGCCAAGGAGAGGGCCCGTCTGCATGCTCCAGCTGAACCGACCAGCCAAGCCGAGCAGCGGGATCTCGATGTCAGGACACTCCACCCGCGAAGCGACCGCCTGGGAAAGCTCAGGCGCCGAAGACCTGCGACAGAATCGGCCGTAGCCCACCTGTCACTCATAGGGGGTAGCTGACAGCGCCGACCATCACCCGCAGGCGGTAACACCCCACCGAGCGCAACAGCCCTCCCCGAGAGAATCGGGGAGGGCTCCATGCGCCGCCTCAGGGACTCAGACCCACTCGATCGAGGACTCGATGCCCGGGGCACTCCGGGCAGAGGGCAGAGGGGTCCTCTGGCCGCCTTGCCGGGCCTCCCCGGGGCGGGCAGGGCCATCCGGGGCGCGCGTCAGGCCGAACGCGCCCAGGACGAGCTCCCGCTCACCCTCAGAGAGGCTGTGAAGTAAGTCACACAGCTCGCTCGCCGTGTCACCCACGCCAGCAGGCATTCCTACTGGCCAGCGCCGTTGACGACCGTCAGCGGAAGCATCTTCTTGCCCGTCGGGCCAATTTGTATGGTCGTGTCCATCTGGGGGCACACGCCGCAGTCGAAGCACGGGGTCCAACGGCAGTCGTCGACCTCGACCTCCTCCAGGGCGTCCTGCCAGTCCTCCCAGAGCCAGTCCTTGTCGAGGCCACTGTCCAGGTGGTCCCAGGGCAGCACCTCCTCGTAGGTGCGCTCGCGGGTGGTGTACCAGTCGACGTCGACGCCGGTGCCGGCCAGGCCCTTCTCGGCGGAGGCCATCCAGCGGTCGTAGGAGAAGTGCTCGCGCCAGCCGTCGAAGCGGCCACCGTCCTCGTAGACGGCGCGGATGACGGCGCCGATGCGGCGGTCGCCGCGGGACAGCAGGCCCTCGATGATGCCGGGCTTGCCGTCGTGGTAGCGGTAGCCGATGTTCTTGCCGTACTTGCGGTCGCCGCGGATCGAGTCGCGCAGCTTGGCCAGCCGGGCGTCGGTGGCCTCGGCGGACAGCTGCGGGGCCCACTGGAACGGGGTGTGCGGCTTGGGCACGAACCCGCCGATGGAGACGGTGCAGCGGATGTCGTTCTGGCCGGTGACCTCGCGGCCCTTCTGGATGACGTTCTTCGCCATCGCGCCGATCTGAAGCACGTCCTCGTCGGTCTCGGTGGGCAGGCCGCACATGAAGTACAGCTTCACCTGGCGCCAGCCGTTGCCGTAGGCGGTGGCGACGGTGCGGATCAGGTCCTCCTCCGACACCATCTTGTTGATCACCTTGCGCATGCGCTCGCTGCCGCCCTCGGGGGCGAAGGTGAGGCCCGAGCGACGGCCGTTGCGCGACAGCTCGTTGGCGAGGTCGATGTTGAAGGCGTCGACGCGGGTGGACGGCAGCGACAGGCCGATCTTGTCGTCGCTGTAGCGGTCGGCCAGGCCCTTGGCGATGTCCCCGATCTCGGTGTGGTCGGCGCTGGACAGCGACAGCAGGCCGACCTCCTCGAACCCGGTCGCCTTCAGCCCGCGCTCCACCATCTCGCCGATGCCGGTGATGCTTCGCTCCCGCACGGGGCGCGTGATCATGCCGGCCTGGCAGAAGCGGCAGCCGCGGGTGCAGCCGCGGAAGATCTCCACGGACATCCGCTCGTGCACGGTCTCCGCGAGCGGGACGAGCGGCTGCTTCGGGTAGGGCCACTCGTCGAGGTCCATCACGGTGTGCTTGGACACCCGCCACGGCACGCCCGGGGCGTTCGGCACGACGCGGCCGATCCGGCCGTCGGCCAGGTACTCCACGTCGTAGAACTTCGGCACGTACACCCCGCCGGTGCGGGCGAGGCGCAGCAGCAGCTCGTCGCGTCCGCCCGGGCGGCCCTCGGCCTTCCAGCCGCGGACGAGCTCGGTGATGTCGAGCACGGCCTGCTCGCCATCGCCGACCACCGCGCAGTCGATGAAGTCCGCGATCGGCTCGGGGTTGAACGCGGCGTGGCCGCCGGCCAGGACGATCGGGTCCTCGTCGGTGCGGTCCTTGGCCTCCAGCGGGATGCCGGCCAGGTCGAGCGCGGTCAGCATGTTGGTGTAGCCGAGCTCGGTGGAGAACGACAGGCCGAACACGTCGAAGGCCTTCACCGGGCGGTGCGCGTCCACGGTGAACTGCGGGACGTCGTGCTCGCGCATCAGCGCTTCGAGGTCCGGCCAGACGCTGTAGGTGCGCTCGGCGAGCACGCCCTCGCGCTCGTTGAGCACCTCGTAGAGGATCATGACGCCCTGGTTGGGCAGGCCGACCTCGTAGGCGTCGGGGTACATCAGCGCCCAGTGGACGTCGCAGGCGTCCCAGTCCTTGACGGTCGAGTTGAGCTCGCCGCCGACGTACTGGATCGGCTTCTGGACGTGCGGGAGGAGGGCCTCCAGGCGTGGGAAGACCGATTCGACAGTCATGTACTAGGAACCCTTACGACGTGATTCGGTGCCGCGCGCATCGGCAGGCGACGGCGGGGAGGGGTGACCCTCAAGGGTAGCCCAATCCGGGGAAAGGCCCGCTGGCTCACCCCCCGCCCGGGCCGGGCACCCGCCCGCGCTCCGGCGCGGCCGCCCCGGTCCGGCCCGCCCCGGCACGCGCAGTGCGCGCCCGCCGCCCGGCGCCGTCCGCCGTTGACATGCCCGGACCACCCATGCGGTACTGACAGGGCCTCGCCAGAGACCTCTGCACCCCTTCCGGACAAGGGAGTTGGGCCGTACGCTCAACCCTCGCCGACTCCCCCCGGCGACCCGTCCCCGGCGCGCAGGGCCCCGCCCCCGGCCCCGCAGGCCGCGTCCGCCGGCGCCCCCGCGCGCCCCGGCGGCCCGACGAGCCGGGCGGCCGCGCGAACACACCCCAGGGGACACGCCCTAGGAGAGCCATGACCGACACCGACCGGCGGGTCCGCCCGCCCCGGCCCCTCGGCAGCCGGGCGGCCCGCTACCCCGCGCCGGCCCAGGCCGAGGCCGCGGCCCGGCGGCTCGCGCTGCGCCACCCGGAGCGGTGCCGGCTGCGCGAGGTGGGCCGCTCGCGGGCCGGGCGCCCGCTGCTGCTGCTGTCCGTCGACCGGGGCCCGCGCACGGTGCTGGTCGTCGGCGGCCCGCACCCCAACGAGCCGATCGGCACGGCCGGCGCCCTGCGGCTGGCCGAGGTGCTGCTGGCGCGCCCCACCCGGCCCGGCCTGTCCTGGCACCTGCTGCTCTGCCTGGACCCGGACGGCGCCGCGCTCAACGCGGGCTGGCTGGACGGGCCGCTCACCATGCGCCGGCACTACGAGCACTTCTTCCGCCCCTCGTTCGAGGAACAGCCCGAACTGCTGCCGGCCGCCGGCGCGGGCCGGCCCCCGATGCCGGAGAGCCTGGCGCTGACCGGCCTGATCGACGAGCTGCGCCCGTTCCTGCAGTGCTCGATGCACGGGGTGGACTTCGGCGGCGCCTTCATCCAGCTGACCGCTCCGGTGCCCGGGCTGCCCGAACTCTTCGCCTCCTCGGTGCGCCGGGCCGGCATCCCGCTGGACGTCGACCCCTTCGACGCGGTCGGCTGGGCCAGCCCCTTCCCCGGCACCTATCTGATGCCCTCGGCGGACGGCGCCGGCCGGTCACGGGCGCTGCCGGACGAGCCGGAGCTGTCCACCTGGTCGTACGCCGGCCGCCACGGCGGGGTGACGGCCGTGCTGGAGGTGCCGATGTGGGCCGTGGACGCGGTCGGCGACGGCCGTCCGCACCCGGCGGCGGACCGGGCGGTCGGCGCCGCGGCCCGGACGCTGCGCGAGCGCGCCGAGGAGCTCTCCGGGCTGCTGGCCCACGTGCCCGCGCACACCCGGGCGGCGCACGGCGCACTGGTGCGCGCGGCCGGGTTCACCCTGGAGTTCTGCCCGTCGGTGGCCCAGGAGTGGCTGGCCCGCTGGTGCGCCGAGCCGCTCACGGTGTCCCGGGTGACCACCGCCGGGATCGTCGCGGCCCGGATCCCGCTGCGGGTGGCGTCGACGGTGCTGCGACTGCTGGCGGACAGCGGCGGTCCGACCGTGGCGGCGGCCCGGGGCCGGGCCCGCGACATCGTCACCGAGAGCCTGGGTCAGCTGCACCACCGCTTCGGCGCCCGCTGGGTGCCGGTCCAGGAGCAGCTGGCCCACCAGGTCCGCGCGGCGCTCACCGCCGCCGACTGCCTGCTCTGACCGGGGCCACAGCCCGCCGCAACCGGGCAACAACTACCCACCCACAGCGCCAAGTTGAAAAACACCAAGGGCCGACCCGAGAAATTCCCGGGCCGGCCCTCGACCGACGAACGCGTGGACGGACAGTCCGCTCAGGCCGCTATCGGCCGCTGGCTGCGGACCGCCTGGAGCAGCCCGATCGCGATCCAGACCGCGAACATCGACGACCCCCCGTAGGAGACGAACGGCAGCGGGATGCCCGCCACCGGCATGATGCCCAGGCACATCCCGATGTTCTCGAAGGCCTGGAAGGAGAACCAGGCGATGATCCCCGCGGCCACGATCGTCCCGTACAGGTCGGTCGCCTGCCGGGCGATCCGGCAGGCCCGCCACAGCACCACGCCGACCAGCAGGATGATCGCCAGCGCCCCGACGAAGCCCAGTTCCTCACCGGCCACCGTGAACACGAAGTCGGTCTGCTGCTCCGGCACGAACTGCCCGGTGGTCTGCGTCCCGTGGAACAGCCCCTTGCCGGTCAGCCCGCCCGAGCCGATCGCGATCCGGGCCTGCGCGGTGTTGTAGCCGACGCCGGAGGGGTCCAGCTGCGGGTTGGCGAAGGCCGCGAAGCGGTCGATCTGGTACTTGCTCAGCACCCCGAGCTTCCAGATCGCCACGCACCCGCCGGTGCCCGCCACCAGCAGCCCGAGCACCCAGCGGTTGGCCGCCCCCGAGCCGAGCAGGATGCCCAGCACGATCGCGGCCATCACCATCACCGAGCCGGCGTCCGGCATCAGCAGCACGACGCACATCGGCAGGAAGGCCCAGACCAGGCCGCGGAACACCGCCCGGTGCGAGGGGTACTCCCGCTCCCCCGCGTCCACCTGGTCGGACAGCACGACCGCCATCGCCAGCACGATCCCGAGCTTCGCGAACTCTGCGGGCTGGATGGAGAAGCCGCCGCCCAGCTGGATCCAGGAGTGCGCGCCGTTGATGGTCGAGCCCAGCGGGCTGAGCGTGGCGAGCAGCATCAGGATCACGCCGATGTACAGGAACGGCACGAGGGTGCGGAAGCGCCGGCTCCCTATCCCTATCACCACCGAGCACAGCACCAGCCCGACGACCAGGTTGGTCAGGTGCCGGTACAGGAAGTACTGCGGGTCGCCGTGGGTGAGCGAGTCCCGGCCGCGGGTGGCCGACCAGACCAGCAGGGAGCTGCCGAGCGACAGGGCCAGCGCGGCGAGCAGCAGTATCCAGTCCAGCCGCCACAGCGGGGAGTCCTTGGCCAGGGCCTTGGAGACCCCGCTGCGCTGCGGGCTCAGCCGCAGTTGCCGGTAGGAGCCGTAGGAGGTCATGCCCGCCCCCTTCCCGGGCCGCGGTTCGGTTCGAGTGCGGCGTCGGCCGCGGTGCCCGGGGCGGGCCGGTCGTTCGGCTGCGCCGGGTCCAGGAAGGCCGAGGCCGGGGCGGGTTCGCCCGGCACCTGTTCCAGGAAGGCCGGCGCCGGGCCGACGGTGTCGGCGGTGTCGACGGTGTAGGCCGCCGGCTTGATGATCGCGGTGCCGTCCGGGTTGAACTTCGGCAGTTCGGCCTGCGGCGCGGGCAGCAGCGCCTTGCCGTTGTCGATGTTGCCCTTGTCGTCGACGCCGTACAGCGCCTGGTAGATCCGGCGAACCGCGTCGCCGGAGCCGCCGGAGCCGGTGCCGCCCTGGCTTATCGTCATGACGACCGCGTAGTCCTTGCTGTACGTGGTCAGCCAGGAGGTGGTCTGCTTGCCCTCGACCTCGGCGGTGCCGGTCTTGGCGTGCAGCTCGATCTTGTTCTGCGGCCAGCCGGCGCCGGAGAACTTCCAGGCGGCGGTACCGCCGGTGATGACGCCCGCGGTGGCCTGGTCGATGTAGCTCAGCAGCTTCTGGGAGCCGGGGAACTTGCCGTCCTCGTGCGGGGCGATCTCGCGGACGAGGTCCCCGCTCGGGCTTATCACCGCCTTGGCGACGGTCGGCCGGTAGAAGGTGCCGCCGTTGGCCAGCGCCGAGTAGATCCGGGCCATCTGGACCGGGGTGACGAGCGTGTCGCCCTGGCCGATCGCGAAGTTGACGGCGTCACCGGCGCGCATCTGGTAGCCGTCGACGCAGTTCTCCTTGGCGATCTGGTCGGAGAAGCTGGTGCCGCCCTTCTGCGCCTGCGCGCACCAGGCGTCCTTGTTGTTGTCGTAGAAGGACTGCTTCCACTGCCGGTCCGGCACCCGGCCGGTGACCTCGCTGGGCAGGTCGATGCCGGTCTTGGCGCCGAGGCCGAACTGGTGGGCGGTCTTGAAGAACCAGTCGCCCGGCTCCTTCTTCGGCTTGATGCCGCCGTCCTTCATCCACTGGTCGTACGCCAGGCCGTAGAAGACGGTGTCGCAGGAGACCTCCAGCGCCTTCTCCAGGGAGATGGAGCCGAAGTTCTCGCTCTCGAAGTTCTTGAACTCGCGGCCGCCGATGGTCATGCTCTTCGGGCACGCGTACGTCCCGTCCAGCGAGTAGCCGGCCTCGACGGCGGCGGTGGTGGAGACGACCTTGAAGGTCGAGCCGGGGGCGGACTGACCCTGTATGGCCCGGTTCAGCAGCGGGAAGTTGGAGTCCTTGCTGGTCAGCGACTGGTAGTCCTTGCCGGTGATGCCGCCCACCCAGAGGTTGGGGTCGTAGGTCGGCGCACTGGACATCGCGACGATCCGGCCGGTGTGGACGTCCATCACCACGGCGGCGCCGGAGTCGGCCTCGTAGTTGCGGTTGGTGACCTTGTCGAAGGTCTTCCGGGCGTCGGCCATGGCCTGCGCCAGGTTGTCCTCGACCACCTTCTGCACCCGGGCGTCGATGCTGGTGACCAGGTTGTTGCCGGTCTGCGGGGCGGCGGTGCCGGCGGTGCCGATCACCCGGCCGAGGTTGTCCACCTCCAGCTGGGTGATGCCGGCGGTGCCGCGCAGGTCGCGGTCGTACACCGACTCCAGGCCGGCCCGGCCGATCTGGTCGGCCGGCAGGTAGCGGTCCAGGCCGGCCTTGGAGGCGGTCTTGCTGACCTCCTCGTCGGTGACCGGCGAGAGGTAGCCGAGCACCTGCGCCATGTTGGCGCCCTCGGCGCCGGTGTAGCGGCGCACGGCGGTGGGCTGCGCGGTGACCCCGGGGAAGTCCTCTCGGCGCTCCATTATCTGCATCGCCTGCTGGGTGGTCGCCTCCTTGGTGACCGGGATCGGCTGGTAGGGCGAGCCGTTCCAGCAGGGCTGCGGGGTCTTGGCGTCGCAGAGCCGGGTCTTCTCCTGCACGTCCTTGGCGGGCATCCCCAGCACCTCGGCCAGCCGGCCGAGCACCGCCTTGCCGCCGTCCTTCTGCTGCAGCAGCGAGGTGCGGCTGACCGAGACCACCAGCCGGGCCTCGTTGCCGGCCAGGATCCGCCCGGAGGCGTCCAGGATCTCGCCGCGGACGGCCGGTTCGACCACCTCGCGGATGTGGTTGCCGGTCGCCTTGGCGGTGTAGACGCTGGCGTTGCGGATCTGCAGGTACCACAGCCGTCCGCCGAGGGTGGCGAGCAGCGACAGGACCAGGATCTGCAGCACCACCAGACGGATCGTCACCCGCCGGGTACGGCCGGTCTCGGGGATGTTGCTCACGTCTCGTGCGCTCCAGGATGCGGGAAGTCGGGAGGTCGGGGGCCGGGCCGGTTACGGGCGCCGGACGAAGCCGGGCATGCGCCGCTTCTTGTAGGACGGGCCGGACGAGGCCTCGCGCGTGGTGCGGTAGCGGGCCAGCGTGCCCAGGCCGGAGCCGCCCTGGTCGTCATCGGTGGCCGCGGTCACCGGGTCGCGCCCGAAGCGGCGGCCGACCAGCATCACCAGCGGCACCACGAACGGCGCCAGCAGCACGTCGTACAGCAGGGCGCTGACCACCAGGCCGCCGAGGCCGACGTGCCGGGCCGCGGTGTCGCCGACCAGGGCGCCGACCATCGCGTACAGCAGGGTGGAGGCGACCGCCGCGGCGGCCACCACCATCAGCGCGCTGGACACCGACCGCTGGCGGCCGTGGTCCGGGCGCAGCAGCCCGGCGGCGTAGCCCATCAGGCAGAGCACCAGCGCGTAGCGGCCGATCGCGTGGTCGGAGGGCGGCGCGAGGTCGGCCAGCAGGCCGGCCGAGAAGCCGACCACGCAGCCGCCGGACGGCCCGTAGACCATGGCCAGGCCGACCACGACGAGCAGCAGTATGTCCGGGGTGGCCCCCGGGAGCTGGAGCCGTCCGAAGACGCTGACCTGGAGGATCAGGCCGAGCAGGATCAGGCCGGCGGAGACGGGGATGCGGGCGAGGCGCATGGCTCAGTTCCCCCCAGTGGGCTTGGCGGGCGGGGCGGCGGGCGCGGCCGGGGTCTGGGCCGGGGCGGCCGGGGTCTGGGCGGGGGCCGGCGGCAGGACGGCGTCGCGCGGGTCGGCGCGCGGCGGCACGACCACCACGCCGACCAGGTCCAGCCGGGTGAACTGGACGAAGGGCTCGACCAGGATGGTCTTGGTCAGCTGGCCCGGGGTGGCCTCGACCTCGACGACCTTGCCGACCGGCACGCCGGGCACGAACGGGCGGCCGCTCTGCGAGCCGAAGGTGACCAGCCGGTCGCCGGCCTTGACCTGGGCCTTGCCGTTGAGCAGCGAGACCTTCATCGGGCTGGTGCCGCCGCCGGAGGCGAAGCCGATCTCGCCGGAGGCCTCCAGCCGGGTGCCGGCCGAGAAGCCGGGGTCGGAGGCGAGCAGCACGGTGGCGGTGGTCGGGGCGACGGTGGTGATCCGGCCGACCAGGCCCTGACCGTTGATCACCGTCATGTCGCGGGTGAGGCCGTCGTCGCTGCCGGCGTCGATGGTGATGGTCCAGGAGAAGCCCTGGGCGGGGCCGATCGCGATGACCTGGGCGGCCTTGACGGTGTAGCCGCCGGCGCCGGCGGTGCGCAGCAGGTCGTCGAGCTGCTTGGTGCGCCCGGTGGCCATGTCGGAGGAGGCGAGCTTCTGCCGCAGTTCGGTGTTCTCGCGGGCGAGCTCGTCGGTGCGGCCGTTGTTGGAGGCGGCGTCGCGGAAGGCCCGGACGGTGTCGGCGACCGGGTCGACGACGGTGGCGGCGCCGCGCTCGACCGGGCCGAGGACGCTGGCGGCGGCGTGTCGGGCACCGCCGAGGGGGGAGCTCTCACCGCCCTTGATGTCCACGGTGACGAGTGCGAAGGCGACGGCCACCAGCAGGATGAGCAGCAGCCGGCTCTCTCGTGTGTCCCTCACGGTGCTGGTACTGCCCCTTCGTACCTGGTCGGCCGCCCGGGCTGTGGGGCCCGGGCGGCAGCCCGTTCAGTTGAGTGTCGGATGTCTCGGTGGTGCTAACGGCGCGGGGAGGCGTCCAGTACCTGCTGGAGCGCCTCGAACTCCTCGACGCACTTGCCGGAGCCGAGCGCGACCGAGTCGAGCGGGTTCTCGGCGATGTGGATCGGCATGCCGGTCTCGCGGCGCAGCCGCTCGTCGAGGCCGCGCAGCAGGGCGCCGCCGCCGGTGAGCACGATGCCGCGGTCCATCACGTCGCCGGCCAGCTCGGGCGGGCACTGGTCGAGGGTGGTCTTCACGGCGTCGATGATCGAGTTGACCGGCTCGTCGATGGCCTCGCGGACCTCGGCGGCGGAGATGACCACGGTCTTGGGCAGGCCGCTGACCAGGTCGCGGCCGCGGATCTCGGCGTGCTCGTCCTTCTCGCCCTCCAGGCCGAAGGCGCTGCCGATGCTCATCTTGATCTGCTCGGCGCTGCGCTCGCCGAGGAGCAGCGAGTACTCCTTCTTGATGTGCTGGACGATCGCGTTGTCCAGCTCGTCGCCGGCGACCCGGATGGACTGGGCGGTGACGATGCCGCCGAGGGAGATGACCGCGACCTCGGTGGTGCCGCCGCCGATGTCGACGACCATGTTGCCGGTGGCCTCGTGGACGGGCAGCCCGGCGCCGATGGCGGCGGCCATCGGCTCCTCGATGATGTGCACCTGGCGGGCGCCGGCCTGCGAGGAGGCCTCGATCACGGCGCGGCGCTCGACTCCGGTGATGCCGGAGGGCACGCAGACCACGACCCGGGGGCGGGCGAGGTAGCGGCGGCGGTGGATCTTGAGGATGAAGTAGCGGAGCATCCGCTCGGTGATCTCGAAGTCGGCGATCACGCCGTCCTTGAGCGGGCGGATGGCGACGATGTTGCCCGGCGTCCGGCCGATCATCTTCTTCGCCTCGGCACCGACCGCCAGGATGCCGCCGGTGTTGGTGTTCACCGCGACGACGGACGGCTCGTTGAGGACGATCCCCTTGCCCCTGACGTACACCAGCGTGTTGGCAGTTCCAAGGTCGATCGCCAAGTCGCGGCCGATGAACGACAGGTTGCTCGCCATGGGGTGTGGTTGCCTTCCCGGGCTCGGAGTTCATGGGGGGTTGGACGAGAGCGCGCCCACGCTCGGGCGGAGCCAGCTGAGCTGCCTTACCGGGCCCTTGAGTCGCGTCCATCGTAGTCACGCGGCGCGGCACGGACGTCGATGCGGGGCATACCGTCCATTGTCCGGAGCGTGTTCGCTTCTCCGGGCATTGGGACGCCGTGTCGGCACCTCTGGTTGCTTATTTCACGATAAAAGTGCCCCGGCCGGGCCAATGGTCCCGACCGGGGCAGTGCCAAGGTCCCTCGGGCGTGTCGCCCGGCTGGACTCAGGCGTGCGCCGGGAAGAAGATCTTGATCTCGCGCTCGGCCGACTCCGGGGAGTCCGAGGCGTGGATCAGGTTCTCGCGGGTGATCGTCGCGTAGTCGCCGCGGATGGTGCCGGCCCCGGCCTCCAGCGGGTTGGTCGCACCGGCCAGCATCCGGATGCCGCGGACGACCTCCTCGCCCTCGACGATCAGGGCGATCGACGGACCGGAGGTCATGAACTCCAGCAGCGGCTCGTAGAACGGGCGGCCGACGTGCTCCGCGTAGTGCTGCTCCAGCGTCGCCCGGTCGAAGGTGCGCAGCTCGACGGCGGTGAGCCGCCAGCCGGCCTTGCGCTCGATGCGGCTGATGATCTCGCCGGCCAGGCCACGCTGGACGGCGTCGGGCTTGAGCAGGACGAGAGTGCGCTGGGACACGGTGCGTCTCCTGGGGATTCGGTACGGCAAGGCAGTCGGGCCGACGGGCGGGAGCCGACACGGCAGAGATTACCTTGCGTGTGCGGCGTGTCGGCCCGCCGGTCCGGGCCCTAGACCGGTACGGCGGCCGCCTCGGCGGCGGCCCGGGCGGCCTTGAACTCGTCCACCTTGCGGCCGTAGTGCACCGAGCACCACCACAGGCCGGCGAAGACCACACCGAGGCCGAACATGGTCGGCAGGATGAAGCCGCTGGCGATCAGGCCGATCTGCAGCGCCCAGCCGACGGCCACCGCCCCAGGGCGGTTGATCATGCCGCAGAGCGCGATGCACAGCGCCATGACGATCCCGGTGACGATCCAGATCGTGGCCGTGGAGACGCTCGACAGCTGCATCGCGACCAGCGCGGCGAACATGGCCAGGAGAGCCTCGCCGATCAGGGTCGAGGAGCAGAGGGTCCTCATGTCACTTCCTCCCGAGCAGCAGGCGGGCCTCGCCCACCGTGATGACCGAACCGGTGACCAGCACCCCGGCGCCGCCGAGGTCGCCCTCCTCCTCGGCGAGGGTGACGGCGGCCGCGATGGCGTCGTCGAGCCGGGGCTCGACCTGGACGCGGTCCTCGCCGAAGATGTCGACGGCCAGCGCCGCCAACTCGTCGACGTCCATCGCGCGGTGGGTGGAGTTCTGGGTGATGACGACCTCGGCGAGGACCGGCTCGAAGGCCTCCAGCACGCCGGCCACGTCCTTGTCCCCGGAGGTGCCGATCACGCCGACGAGCCGGGTGAAGCCGAAGGACTCGCCGAGGGCGGCGACGGTGGCGCGGGCGCCGTGCGGGTTGTGCGCGGCGTCCAGGATGATCGTGGGGCTGCGGCGGACGACCTCCAGGCGGCCGGGCGAGGAGACGCCGGAGAAGGCCTGGCGGACCTTGTCCACGTCGAGCTGCCCGCCGCGGGCGCCGCCGACGCCGAAGAAGGCCTCGACCGCGGCCAGCGCCAGCACCGCGTTGTGCGCCTGGTGCTCGCCGTGCAGCGGGATGAAGACGTCCTCGTACTCCTCGCCGCCGAGCCCGCGCAGCGTCACCAGCTGGCCGCCGACGCCGAGCTCACGGCGGATCACACCGAACTCCATGCCCTCGCGGGCCACCGTGGCGTCGACCTCGACGGCGCGCCGCAGGATGTTCTGGGCGGCGTCCAGCTGCTGCTGGGCGACGACGGCGACGGCACCGGACTTGATGATCCCGGACTTCTCGACCGCGATCTCGCCGGTGGTCTCGCCGAGCTTGTCGGTGTGGTCCAGCCCGATCGGGGTGATCACGGCGACGGCGGCGTCGATGACGTTGGTGGCGTCCCAGGAGCCGCCCATGCCGACCTCGACCACGGCGACGTCCACGGGGGCGTCGGCGAAGGCGGCGTAGGCCATGCCGGTCAGCACCTCGAAGAAGGACATCGGCACCGGCTGCGCCACGTCGACCATCTGCACGTACGGCTCGATGTCGCGGTAGACCTCGACGAAGCGCTCGGGGGTGATCGGGGCGCCGTCCAGGGTGATCCGCTCGGTGACGCTCTCCACGTGCGGGCTGGTGTAGCGGCCCGTGCGCAGTTCGAAGGTGTTGAGCAGCTGCTCGATCATCCGGGCGGTGGAGGTCTTGCCGTTGGTCCCGGTGATGTGGATGGAGGGGAAGGACCGCTGGGGCTGGCCCAGGATGTCCATCAGCGCCTCGATCCGGTCGAGCGAGGGCTCCAGCTTGTTCTCCGGCCAGCGCTTGGAGAGCTCCACCTCGACATCGCGCAGGGTGTCGTCGGTGTCGCCGTCGGCGGGGCGGAGGGTGTACGGGTTCGGGTCGGCCTTGTCGCTCACGACCACAGTCTACGGAGGGTTGGCGGGCCGTCCTCACGGGGTGAGAACGACCACTTTGGTCGGAGTTTCCAATTTGCCCCCTTTACTATCTCTTTTGGCGAATTTGAACCGCGACGAAGCATCGATTCGCACCCCCTGGAGCCGCGCCGCCTTTGATCACGAGGAGTACTACGCCATGCCCGACGCTCTGCACGACTGGATCGTGCTCCGCCAGGACGCCGTCGTCTGGTTCGCCGGACTGGTCTCACTGGCGCTCGTCGGCTACATGGCCTTCGTCTTCGGACGCTTCCTCCTGTACTGGGCCGGCTCCCGGCACGCCTTCCGGCACAACCGGCCCGCCGAGCCCGGCGACCCGGCCGCCTTCCAGTGGCACCTGGTGATCCCCTGCCGCGACGAGGAGGCCGTGGTCACCCAGACCCTGGCCGGCCTGCGCGCCAGTGCGCCCGAGGCCCACCTGTGGGTGATCGACGACGACAGCGAGGACGCCACCCGCGACCTCGTCCTCGCCGCCGCGGCGCACGACGACCGCGTCCACCTCGTCCAGCGCCGCCGCCCGCACGCCCGGATCGGCAAGGGCGCCGCCCTCAACGCCGCCTACCGCGAGATCACCGCCTGGCTGCCCGAGGACACCGACCGCTCCCGCGTGGTGATCGGCGTCGTCGACGCCGACGGACGGCTCGACCCCGGCACCCTCCCCCAGGTCTGCAACGGCAAGGCGCTCGGCCGCCCCGACACCGGCGCCGTCCAGATCGGCGTGCGGATGCGCAACGCCGACGACGAACTCCCGCTGCCCGGCCACGGCCGGGCCGCCAACGCGTTCGCCCGCGCCCTGGTCCGGATGCAGGACGTCGAGTTCCAGGCCAACAACGCCGGCATGCAGCTGCTGCGCCGCCGCACCGGCAGCGTCGGCCTCGGCGGGAACGGCCAGTTCGCCCGCCTCACCGCCCTCGACTCGCTCACCGCCGAGGAGGGCCGGGCCGGCCGCCCCTGGCCCGAGCGCGCCCTGCTGGAGGACTACGAGTCCGGCCTCGACCTGCGCCTGGCCGGCTGGCGGCTCACCCACGTCACCGAGACCCAGGTCTCCCAGGAGGGCCTGATCTCGCTGCGCCGCTTCCTCACCCAGCGCACCCGCTGGGCCCAGGGCAACATGCAGTGCCTGCGCTACACCGGCCGGGTGCTGCGCTCCCCCTTCTACACCTGGTCCGGCAAGGCCGAGGTGCTGTACACCTTCCTGCAGCCCGTCGTCTGCGTGCTGCTGGTCCTGCTGTTCCCGCTCTCGCTCGGGATCACGGCGGCCGGGCTGGTGCTCTTCCCCGCCGAGACCGCCGACTTCCACGTCAGGTTCGGCCCGTGGATGCTGCTCGCCTTCGCGGTCGCCACCCTGCCGATGGTGTTCTGGGGCTTCGCCTACCGCCGGCTCGTCCACCCCGACCGCGGCCGGCTCACCGGACTGCTCTGGGGCGTCCTGATCTGGCTCTACGCCTACCACCTCTTCGTGGTCGCCACCCGGGCCGCCGCCCGGATGCTGCTCGGCCGCAACGGCTGGGCCAAGACCCGGCGCAACGCCGAGAAGGTCGCCCTCGGCTCCCCCACCGCCCTTGAGTCCTGAGCCTCAGTCCTGAGCCCCGCGCCTGAGCCCCGCGCCCGAGCCCTGAGCTGCCCCACCCCCTCGGAGCCTCCCATGAGCATGTGCCTTCCCCCCGCCAGCGTCGCCGTCGTCCTGGGCACCCGCCCCGAACTGGTCAAGCTCGCCCCGCTGATCCACGAACTCGGCGACGCCACCCGCCTGGTGCACACCGGCCAGCACTGGGACGAGGCGATGTCCGGCCGCTTCCTGCGCGACCTCGACCTGCCCCGCCCCGAGCTGCTCACCGGCGTCGGCGGGCGCCCCCGGGCCGGCCAGATCGCCCAGTCCCTCGGCCAGCTGGACGCCGCCTTCGCCGAGGACCGCCCCGCCGCCGTCGTCGTCCAGGGCGACACCAACGCCACCCTCGCCGGGGCGCTGGCCGCCAACGCCCGGGAGATCCCGCTGGTGCACGTCGAGGCCGGGCTGCGCAGCTTCGACCGGGCGATGCCCGAGGAGCACAACCGGGTGATGGTCGACCACGTCTCCGACCTGCTCTGCGCCGCCACCGGGGACAACGTCGCCAACCTGCGCGCCGAGGCCCTCGCCGAGGAGCGGATCGCGCTCACCGGCAACACCGTCGTCGAGGTGGTCCGCCGTCAGCTGCCGGCCGCGGCCGACCGCGCCGCGCTGCTCGCCGCGCACGGGCTGCGCCCGGACGGCTACGTGCTGGCCACCGTGCACCGCCCGGAGAACACCGACACCGCCGAGGCGCTGGGCGCCGTGCTGGCCGAACTGGACCGGATCGCCCGGGCGGGCACCCCGGTGCTGTTCCCGATGCACCCGCGCACCCGGGCCGCCGTCGAGCGCTTCGCACTGGACGCCCTGCTGGAGCGCCTGGCCGTCACCGGGCCGGTCGGGTACGCCGACTTCCTGGGTCTGGCGAGCCACGCCGCGCTGCTGGTCTCCGACTCCGGCGGCGTGCAGGAGGAGTGCACCGTGCTCGGCCGCCCGCTGCTGGTGGTGCGCCGCTCCACCGAGCGTCCGGAGGCGGTGGCGGCGGGCTTCGCCGCACTGGTGGGCCCCGACGAGGACCTGGGCGAGCTGGCCCGGGCCTGGCTGGCCGACACCCCCGAGCGGCTCGCCCGGCTCGCGGCCACCCCGAGCCCGTACGGCGACGGCCTGGCCTCGGCGCGGATCGCCGCGCTCACCGCCGCGGTCGCCGAGCCGGCCGAGCCGGCCCAGCCCGGAGCAGTCGGTACCGCAGCAACCGACTCCACGGCACGGCCGTCGGCCGCCTAGCGCCCTCTTGACAGCCGGATTGGTCTACTCCACCTTGTGAGTCAAGTCTCCTTCCCCGACAGTGACTTGAGTTGTCGGTAGCTCCCGCACGCGCACCATCGACACCCCGGACGGCGCTCCACCCCCACCACTCAGGCGCGCCGCCGGGCCTCCCCCACAGGAGATGGAGTCATGCCACCTGCCCGACACCGGCGCCCACGCGCCGCCCACACCCTGATCGCCGGGGCCTGCGCCGTCGCCCTCGGCCTGAGCGGGCTCGCCCTCGCCACCGGCACCGGCGCCCAGGCCGCCGACCCCGACCTGATCACCAACGGCGGCTTCGAGACCGGCACGCTGTCCGGCTGGTCCTGTGGCAACGGCGCCGTCCAGAGCACGACCGCGCACTCCGGCCGCTACGCCCTGCAGTCCACCCCCGGCTCGGGCGACACCGGCGAGTGCACCCAGACCGTCGCCGTGCAGCCCTCCTCGACGTACACGCTGAGCTCCTGGGTCCAGGGCTCGTACGTCTACCTGGGTGCCCGCGGCACCGGCGGCACCGACCCCGGCACCTGGACGAACTCCACCGGCTGGGCCCAGCTGAGCACCGGCTTCACCACCGGCCCGGGCACCACCAGCGTCACCGTCTACCTGCACGGCTGGTACGGGCAGCCCGCCTTCCTCGCCGACGACGTCTCACTGATCGGCCCGGGCGGCCCGCAGCCCTCCCAGAGCCCGACCGCCACCACGTCCCCGAGCCCCACCGGCACCGGCAGCCCCTCCCCCACGGACACCGGCACCGCAAGCCCCACCGCCACCTCGACCGGCAAGCCGCCCGGCCTGCCCAAGCACATCCTGACCGGCTACTGGCAGAACTTCGACAACGGCGCCACCGTCCAGCGGATCGGCGACGTCCCGGCCGCCTACGACATCATCGCGGTCTCCTTCGCCGACGCCACCAGCACACCGGGCGGGCTGGGCTTCACCCTGGACCCCGCCCTCTCCTCCCGCCTCGGCGGCTACACCGACGCCCAGTTCAAGGCCGACATCGCGGCCAAGCGGGCGGCCGGCAAGAAGGTGGTGCTCTCGGTCGGCGGGCAGAACGGCACGGTGTCGGTGAGCGACCCGACCTCGGCGGCCAACTTCGCCGGCACCGCCCGGGCGCTGATGCAGGCCTACGGCTTCGACGGGATCGACATCGACCTGGAGAACGGCGTCAACGCCGTCTACCTCGGCCAGGCGCTGCACTCGCTGGCGGCGAAGAGCGGCAGCGGGTTCGTCCTCACCATGGCGCCGCAGACCATCGACATGCAGTCGACCGGCATGGAGTACTTCAAGCTGGCGCTGAACGTGAAGGACATCCTCACCATCGTCAACATGCAGTACTACAACTCCGGTGCGATGAACGGCTGCGACGGCAACGTCTACTCGCAGGGCACCGAGGACTTCCTCACCGGGCTGGCCTGCATCCAGCTCAAGAGCGGGCTGCGGCCCGACCAGGTGGGGCTCGGGGTGCCGGCCTCCACCAGCGCGGCGGGCGGCGGGTACGTCAGCCCGAGCGTGGTCGACAACGCGCTGGACTGCCTGGCCGCAGGCACCAACTGCGGCAGCTACAAGCCCGACACCACCTGGCCGGGCATCGGCGGGGCGATGACCTGGTCGACCAACTGGGACGCCAAGGCGGGCAGCCCCGTCGCGGGCACCATCGGCGCGCACCTGCACGCCATGCCGTGACGCCCCTCCCCGGACCGGGGTTCAGACCCCGGCCCGGGCCTCCGGGACGTGGGCCGCGGGCCCGCCGTGCCGGCGGCGCAACTCGGCCGTGATCTCGGCCAGTTCGCCCTCGGGCAGCAGCGGCAGCATCATCGCGACGCCCTGGAGCAGACCGCCGAGCAGGAAGGTGGTGTCGGCGGTCGAGGCGACCAGGCCGCGCACCTCGGCCACCTCGCCGGCGGCCACCGCCTCGATCAGCCGGGCGGCGTCCGCGCTCTCCTCGTCCACCGCGACCGCGCCGTTGTCGGCCGGGGCGCGCCGGGCCATCGCCCGCAGCACCCGGTCGCCGACCTCGGGCGCGTACGCCTTGCGGACGGCCTCGGCGGCGATCCAGGCGAGCAGGGTGGTCACCTCGCGCTCGGCGCGCTCGGCGAGGAGCAGGTCCAGCTCGTGGTCGAAGGCGAGCTGGTTGCCGTGGCGGAACGCCAGCAGCAGGGTCGCCGCCCTGGCCTTGGCCTCCTCCACCGCCTCGGCAGGAAGTTCGTCGGCCAATTCCTCGGTCACCACCACGCCATGCCCTCCCGTCCGTCGGCTCAGCAGGAACGCTCAGCAGAAACACCCGTCAGAAACTCCGTGCACACCGTACACATCCGACCTGCAAACTTCCGCGAACCCGCGCGGGCAAGACCGGAATGAATTCGGAAGGAATAGGACCTCACCCGGTCCAGGATGAATATTCGCCGGAAGGGAGCAATGTTGATGGGCTATTAGGCGTAGCAAAAAGAACACCGCCGCCGCGACCGGCCGAGCCGCCCGGAAACGCCGGAGGGGCCGCACCCCGCGCGTCGCGGAGTGCGGCCCCTCACGGACCGGTGCGGGCTCAGCCCTGCGGCAGCGCCGCGAGCTGGGCGGTGATCCGGGCGATGTCGGCCTCGGCGGCCTCCTGACGGCCCCGGATCTTGGCGACCACCTCGTCCGGCGCCTTGGCGAGGAACGCCTCGTTGCCGAGCTTGGCCGTGGTCTGCGCCTTCTCCTTCTCGGCGGCCGCGAGGTCCTTGGCGAGGCGCTTGCGCTCCGCCGCGACGTCGATGGTGCCGGAGAGGTCGAGCGCGACGGTGGCGCCGGCGACCGGGAGCGAGGCGGTGGCCGCGAAGCCCTCCTCGGGGACGGTCAGCCGCAGCAGCGAGCGGATCGCGTCCTCGTGGACGGCCAGCACGGTGCCGTCCAGCTCCAGCTTCGCCGGGACGCGCTGGCCCGGCTTGAGGCCCTGGTCCGAGCGGAACCGGCGGACCTCGGTGACCACCTGCTGCAGCGTGGCGATCTCGGCCTCGGCCTCGGCGTCGCGGTAACCGCTGTCCGTCGGCCAGTCCGCGATGACCAGCGACTCGGCGCCGGTGAGCGTGGTCCACAGGGTGTCGGTGACGAAGGGCACGATCGGGTGCAGCAGCCGCAGCGTGACGTCCAGGACCTCGCCGAGCACCCGGCGCGCGGCGTCGGCCTGCGGGCCGCCCTTGGCCAGGGTGGTCTTGGAGAGCTCGACGTACCAGTCGAAGACCTCGTCCCAGGCGAAGTGGTACAGCGCCTCGGACAGCTTGGAGAACTGGTAGTCCTCGTACAGCGCGTCCACCTCGGCGACGGTGCTGTTCAGGCGCGACAGGATCCAGCGGTCGGTCGCGGTCAGCTCCTCCGGCGCGGGGAGCGGGCCCTCGACGGTGGCGCCGTTCATCAGCGCGAAGCGGGTGGCGTTCCAGATCTTGTTGGCGAAGTTGCGGGCCGCCTGGACCCAGTCCTCGCCGATCGGCACGTCGACGCCCGGGTTGGCACCGCGCGCCAGCGTGAAGCGCAGCGCGTCCGAACCGTACTTGTCCATCCAGTCCAGCGGGTTGACCACGTTGCCGAAGGACTTCGACATCTTCTTGCCGTTCTGGTCACGGACCATGCCGTGCAGCGCGATGGTGTGGAACGGCGGGGTGCCGTCCATCGCGTAGAGACCGAACATCATCATCCGGGCGACCCAGAAGAACAGGATGTCGTAGCCGGTGACCAGGACGGAGTTCGGGTAGAACTTCGCCAGGCTCTCGGTCTGCTCCGGCCAGCCGAGCGTGGAGAACGGCCAAAGCCCGGAGGAGAACCAGGTGTCCAGGACGTCGTTGTCCTGGTGCCAGCCCTCGCCGGTGGGCGGCTGCTCGTCCGGACCGACGCAGACGACCTCGCCGTTCGGGCCGTACCAGACCGGGATGCGGTGGCCCCACCACAGCTGGCGCGAGATGCACCAGTCGTGCAGGTTGTCGACCCAGTCGAAGTAGCGCTTCTCCATCTCCTGCGGGTGGATCTTGACCTTGCCGTCGCGGACCGCGTCGCCGGCGGCCTTCGCGAGCGGGCCGACCTTGACCCACCACTGCATGGACAGCCGCGGCTCGATGGTGGTCTTGCAGCGCGAGCAGTGGCCGACCGAGTGGACGTACGGGCGCTTCTCGGCGACGATCCGGCCGTCGGCGCGCAGCGCGGCGACGATCGCCGAGCGGGCCTCCAGCCGGTCCAGGCCGAGGAACGGGCCGTGCACGGTGATGACCGCGTGCTCGTCCATGACGGCGACCGAGGGCAGGCCGTGCCGCTGGCCGATCTCGAAGTCGTTCGGGTCGTGCGCGGGCGTCACCTTGACGGCGCCGGTGCCGAACTCCGGGTCGACGTGGGCGTCGGCGACCACCGGGATCCGACGGCCGGTCAACGGCAGCTCGATCTCGGTGCCGACCAGGTGGCGGTAGCGCTCGTCGTCCGGGTGGACGGCGACCGCGGTGTCGCCCAGCATCGTCTCGGCGCGGGTGGTGGCGACGACGATCGAGGCGTCACCCTCGCCGTAGCGGATCGAGACCAGCTCGCCGTCGTCGTCCTGGTACTCCACCTCGATGTCCGAGATGGCGGTCAGGCAGCGCGGGCACCAGTTGATGATGCGCTCGGCCCGGTAGATCAGCTCGTCGTCGAAGAGCTTCTTGAAGATGGTCTGGACGGCCTGGGACAGGCCCTCGTCCATGGTGAACCGCTCGCGGGACCAGTCCACACCGTCGCCCAGGCGACGCATCTGGCCGGAGATCTGGCCGCCGGACTCCGCCTTCCACTTCCAGACGCGCTCGACGAAGGCCTCCCGGCCCAGGTCGTGGCGGGACTTGCCCTCCTTGGCGAGCTCGCGCTCGACCACGTTCTGGGTGGCGATGCCGGCGTGGTCCATTCCGGGCTGCCACAGCGCCTCGTAGCCCTGCATCCGCTTGCGGCGGACCAGCGCGTCGATCAGCGTGTGCTCGAAGGCGTGGCCCAGGTGCAGGCTGCCGGTCACGTTCGGCGGGGGGATGACGATGGTGAACGGGGGCTTGTCGCTCTTGGCGTCCGCGGTGAAGTAGCCACGCTCTACCCAGCGCTCGTACAGCTCGCCCTCTACGTCCGCGGGGGTGTAGGTCGTCGGGAGAGTGGCTGCTTCGTCCCCGGCAAAGGTGCTCACGGGGTGCTGGTTCGTCGTGTCGGTCACGACGCACAGTTTACGTAACCGCAGGCCCGTGTTACGAACCGCTTTCTCCGCGCGGACGCGACCCGCCCGAACGGCTCGGCGGAGGACACCGTACGGTACCGTTCCCGGGCACTCGTCCGGTGTCCGCACGGACCCCGGGACGACACGACGACAGGCCGCGGGTGCGGCGGGGGAGCACGGACGCAGATGTACGGCCAGGGCCAGCAGTATCCGCAGGGACAACCGCAGGGACAGCCTCAGCCGTACGGGGGTCAGCCCCCGTACGGCCCGCCGCAACCGCCGCCGCCCTACGGCGCCCCGCAGCAGCCGCCCCAGTACGGCTACCCGCCGCAGGACGGCCAGCCCTACGGCGTTCCCCAGCCGCCCTACGGCACCCCGCAGCAGCCGTACGGCGCCCCGCAGCCCCCGTACGGCTACCCGCCGCAGGCCCCGTACGGCCAGCCGGGCCAGCCGGGCTACCCGCCGCCGCCGAAGAAGGGCCGGACCGGCCTGGTGGTCGGCCTGGTCGTGGGCGCGCTGGTGCTGGGCGGCGGCGGTTTCGCCGCGTGGAAGTTCCTCGGCGACGACCAGGGCGGCCAGTACAAGATCTCCGCGCCGCAGTCGCTGCCGGACGGCTACACCCAGAAGTCGGCCAAGGAGGAGGCCGTCGACCCGGCCAAGCCCGAGGCGGCGAAGTTCGGCAAGAACCTCAACGTGCTGGCGGCCAGCTACAGCAAGGGCTCCGACGCGCTCGACACGCTCTCCGTGGTCGGCGTCTACGGGGAGCTCAACGACCCCGGCCAGATCATCGACGACTCGAAGAAGGACAGCGGCGGGCTGACCTGGTCCACACCGCTGACGGACTTCCCGGCGCAGGACGGCCACAGCTCCTCGGCGAAGCTCGCCTGCGGCGTGGCCAGCGTCATCGCGGGCAAGGCCGGGCCCACGGTCTGCGTGTGGGCGGACAAGTCCACCACCGGCCGGATCACCTTCAGCAAGATCAGCCTGACCGGCGGCGGCCAGGGCCTCACCCCGGCCCAGGCCGCGGACAGGACCCGGGCGATCCGCGACGCCATGGTCGTCGCCAAGTAACCGGGGCACCGCCCCGCCACGTCACCACCACCTCCCCGCCGCCGCCGGCCGCGCCGGGCGGCACCCGGGCATCGCCATCAGAGAGGCCTCGCGTGACCGAGCAGAACCCCTACGGCCCCCCGCCGCAGCCGGGACACGACGCACCGCCGCCCCCACCGGCCCCGCCGGGCTACGGCGGCATCCCGCCGCAGAGCCCCCCGCCCGGCTACCCGCCGGTCGGCGAGCCGGGCGCCTACCCCGGGTACGGCGCGTACCCGCCGGTGCCGCCGCCGCGCAAGTCCCGCAAGACGCTCTGGACCGTGCTCGGCGTCGTCGGCGCCTTCGTGCTGCTGGGCGGCGGCGCGCTCGCCTACTTCGTCTACGACGTCGCCAGCAGCGCGGGCACCCAGAAGATCGTCCTGCCGGCCACGTTCAAGGACCTGCGCCAGAGCGACGACCCCCAGGTCGCCGACACCCTGGAGAAGGGGCTCACCTCCAGCTTCGGCAAGGGCGACGGCAACTGGAGCCCCACCGGGGTGGGCGCCCTCTACCAGAACGCGCAGTCGGACCCTCAGCTGGTCGTGTTCGGGGGCTACGGCAAGGTCCTGGCGCCGAAGCAGGAACTGAACCAGGCGTTCCAGGGCATGGCGTCCACCGGTCGCAAGCTCGACAACCGGCACGTGGTGGACGCCGGCCCCAAGGGCGGCGCGATGGAGTGCGCCACCGTCGTCGGCGGCGAGGGCGAGGCCGGGACCACGATGGGCATCTGCGCCTGGGCCGACAGCAGCGGCCTGGTGATGGTCATGACGGTGGCCGACCCGAGCGCCCAGCCGGACCTGGACAAGCTCGCCGCCGACACCCGCGACCTGCGCGCGGTCGCCGAGGTCCCCAAGTAGTCCACCGGGAACCGCCGGTGACCCTCCGGCACCGGGAAACGCCGAAGGGCCCCGCACCGGTCGGTGCGGGGCCCTTGCGGATGCGGCGGGCGCGGGTCAGGCGCTCTTCTCGCGTCGCTCGCGCTTGATCATGTCGCGCGGGACGAGGGTGGGGATGGCGTGCTTGGAGACCACGTCCCCGGTGACCACCACGCGGGCGACGTCCTGACGCGAGGGCACCTCGTACATCACGGACATCAGCACCTCCTCCATGATGGCCCGCAGACCGCGCGCGCCGGTGCCGCGCAGGATCGCCTGGTCGGCGATCGCCTCCAGCGCGTCCCGGGAGAACTCCAGCTCCACGCCGTCCAGTTCGAAGAGCTTGCGGTACTGCTTGACCAGCGCGTTCTTCGGCTCGGTGAGGATCTGCAGGAGCGCCTCGCGGTCCAGGTTGTGGACGCTGGTGATCACCGGCAGCCGGCCGATGAACTCGGGGATCATGCCGAACTTCACCAGGTCCTCGGGCATCACCTGGCGGAAGTGGTCGCTGGCGTCCGACTCCCGCTTGGAGCGGATGTTGGCGCCGAAGCCGATGCCCTTGGCGCCGGCCCGGCCCTCGATGATCCGCTCCAGGCCGGCGAACGCGCCGCCGACGATGAACAGCACGTTGGTGGTGTCGATCTGGATGAACTCCTGGTGCGGGTGCTTGCGCCCGCCCTGCGGCGGCACCGAGGCGGTGGTGCCCTCCAGGATCTTCAGCAGCGCCTGCTGCACGCCCTCGCCGGAGACGTCCCGGGTGATCGACGGGTTCTCGCTCTTGCGCGCGACCTTGTCGATCTCGTCGATGTAGATGATCCCGGTCTCGGCCTTCTTGACGTCGTAGTCGGCCGCCTGGATCAGCTTGAGCAGGATGTTCTCGACGTCCTCGCCGACGTACCCGGCCTCGGTCAGCGCGGTGGCGTCCGCGATCGCGAACGGCACGTTGAGCATCCGGGCCAGGGTCTGCGCCAGCAGCGTCTTGCCGGAGCCGGTGGGGCCCAGCAGCAGGATGTTGGACTTGGCCAGCTCGATGGCGTCCTCACGGCCGTTGCCGCCGCTGCGGCCCGCCTCGCCGGCCTGGACGCGCTTGTAGTGGTTGTAGACCGCCACCGACAGCGCCTTCTTGGCGAGGTCCTGGCCGACCACGTACTGGTCCAGGAACTCGTAGATCTCCCGCGGCTTCGGCAGCTCCTCGAAGCGCACCTCGGAGGTCTCGGCGAGTTCCTCCTCGATGATCTCGTTGCACAGGTCGATGCACTCGTCGCAGATGTACACGCCTGGGCCGGCGATCAGCTTCTTCACCTGCTTCTGCGACTTGCCGCAGAACGAGCACTTGAGCAGGTCGCCACCGTCTCCGATGCGTGCCACGAGGTGCTTCCCCTTCGCCAGGGGCCCCGCAGAAGTTCCGGGGCCTGGTGCTGTGGACCGTCAACGCCGACGGCGATCGGTCTCGCTATCCGACGGTACTCTGCCGGGCCCCTGATTCCGTCCTCTTCGCCGGGTCTGCCCTACGCCCTGGGCGAATTGATACCGAACAGATGCCGTTGCGGAGGCCGCCGACGACCCGGAGCGGAGCGCGCACGCAGGATGCGCGCCCCGCCTCGGAGGGTGCCGGCCTCAGGAGGTCAGCGAGGTCTTGCGGGTGGAGATGATCTGGTCGACGAGGCCGTACTCCAGGGCCTCCTCGGCGGTGAGGATCTTGTCGCGCTCGATGTCCTCGCGCACCTGCTCCACCGGCTTGTTGGAGTGCTTGGAGAGCATCTGCTCCAGCTGCTCGCGCATCCGGAAGATCTCCTTGGCCTGGATCTCCAGGTCGGACACCTGGCCGCGGCCGGTCTCGGTGTACGGCTGGTGGATCAGGATGCGGGCGTTCGGCAGCGCCATCCGCTTGCCGGGGGTGCCGGCGGCGAGCAGCACGGCCGCGGCGGAGGCCGCCTGGCCCATGCAGACCGTGGTGATGTCCGGCTTCACGTACTGCATGGTGTCGTAGATGGCCGTCAGGGCCGTGAACGAGCCGCCGGGCGAGTTGATGTACATCTGGATCTCGCGGTCCGGGTCCATCGACTCCAGGCACAGCAGCTGCGCCATGATGTCGTTCGCCGAGACGTCGTCGACCTGCGAGCCGAGGAAGATGATGCGCTCCTCGAACAGCTTGGCGTACGGGTCGTACTCGCGGATGCCCTGCGTGGTGCGCTCGACGAAGCGCGGGACGATGTAGCGACCCTCGGCGCGCATGTCCTCGACGCGGGCCTGGGCGGCCGACAGGCTGGGGATGATCATGGGGGTTCTTGTCCTCCGGGGCGTTGTGGCTGTGGTCTCGTGGGCCGGGCCGAGGCTCAGGCGCCCGTGCCGCCGCCGCCGGGAACGTCCGCGGCGCTGTGCATGATCGCGTCGATCAGGCCGTACTCCAGGGCCTCCTCCGGCGTGAACCAGCGGTCGCGGTCGGAGTCCCTGGTGATCTGCTCGAAGGACTGGCCGCTGTGGAAGGCGATCAGCTCGGACATCCGCTTCTTGGTGCGCAGCAGCTGCTCGGCCTGGATGCGGATGTCGGTGGCGGAGCCGCCGAGGCCGGCGGACGGCTGGTGCATGAGGATGTTGGCGTTCGGCAGCGAGAAGCGCTTGCCCTTGGCGCCGGCGGTCAGCAGGAACTGGCCCATCGAGGCCGCCATGCCCATCGCGATGGTGACGACGTCGTTCTTGATGTACTGCATGGTGTCGTAGATCGCCATGCCCGCCGAGATCGAACCGCCCGGGGAGTTGATGTAAAGGAAGATGTCCTTTTCCGGGTCCGCGGCCAGCAGCAGCAGCTGGGCGGTGATCTTGTTGGCGATGTCGTCGTCGACCTGCTGGCCGAGGAAGATGATCCGCTCGTTGAGCAGCCGGTTGTACACCTGGTCGCCCAGGCCGCCGAGCACGTCACCAGAGGCGGCGTGCGGCGCCATCGGGCCAGGCATCTGCATCTGCGGGAACGTCACTTAGCCACCTGCTCAGTCGATTTGGACGGTCGCTCCACGGCCGTCACGATGTCGCACAGCTTCCGGGTATCACGGTGTGATTGGTGCTGTCCAAGGACCCTAACGCGCAGGCCGGGCCGCAGAATCCCTCACGCAGAACTGTTCGCTGTGAGCGCAGGGTCGGGTCCGCCCCGGGGGACGACGACGGGCCCGGACGCCGTACGGCGTCCGGGCCCGTCGCAGACCTCAGGGGTTACCGGGGCACTCAGGCCTCGGTCTTCTCCTCGGCGGCGGTCTCCTCGGCGGCGGGGGCCTCGACGGTCTCGGCCGTCTCGTCCTCGTCGTCGAAGTTGACCTCGTTGCCCTCGGTGTCGACGACCTTGGCGGCCTCGACCACGGTGGCCAGCGCCTTGCCGCGGGCGACCTCGCCGACCAGCAGCGGCACCTGGCCACCCTGGACGACCTGCTGCGCGAACTGGTCCGGGGTGAGACCCGAGCCGGCGGCGCGGCGGATGAGGTGCTCGGTCAGCTCCTCCTGGTTAACACCCAGCTCTTCGTCGGCGACGATCTGGTCCAGGACGAACTGGGTCTTGATGCCCTTCTTCGCCTGCTCCTCGATCTCGGCGTCCCACTCCTCGCGGGTCTTGCCCTGGGTCTCCAGGTAGCTGTCGATGTCGAGGCCCATCGGCTGGAGCTGGTGGTGCTCCAGGTTGTGCTTGCGGGTCTCGACCTCGTCCTTGAGGAGCTTCTCCGGGAACTCGATCTCGACCAGGCCGAGCAGGGCGTCCAGCACCTTCTCCTGGGCCTGGGTCGCCTGGTCGTACTCCTTCATGCGCTCCAGGCGCTTGCGGGAGTCGTCGCGCAGGGCCTCCAGGGTGTCGAACTCGCTGGCCAGCTGGGCGAACTCGTCGTCCAGCTCGGGCAGCTCCTTCTCCTGGACGGCGGTGACGGTGACGGTGACCTCGGAGGTCTGGCCCGCCTGGGTGCCACCCTTGAGCTCGGTGGAGAAGGTGGCGGTGCCACCGGCCTCCAGGCCGGTCACGGCGTCGTCGATGCCGTCGATCAGGCGGCCCGAGCCGATCTCGTAGCTGACGCCGTTGGCGGTGCCGTCCTCCGGCACCTCGCCGTCGACCTTGGCGATCAGGTCCACGACCACGATGTCGCCGGCGGCCGCGGCGCGCTCGACGTCCTTGACCGAGGAGAAGCGCTCGCGCAGCTGCTCCAGGGACTTCTCGATGTCCTCGTCGGAGACGACGATCGGGTCGACGGTCACCTCGATGGAGGCGAAGTCCGGGAGGGTGATCTCCGGACGGATGTCCACCTCGGCGGTGAACTTCAGGTCGCCGCCATCGGCGAGCTTCTCGACACCCTCGATGTTGGTGATGTCGGGCTGTCCGAGGACCTCGATCTTGCCCTCGTCGACGGCCTGCGTGTAGAAGCGCGGGAGGGCGTCGTTGACGGCCTCCTCCAGCACGGCGCCACGGCCGAAGCGCTGGTCGATGACCCGGTTCGGGATCTTGCCCTTGCGGAAGCCCGGGACCGAGACCTGCTGGTTGATCTTCTTGTACGCCGCGTCGAGGCTGGGCTTGAGCTCCTCGAAGGGCACCTCGACGGTGAGTCGAACCCGGGTCGGGTTCAGAGTCTCGACGGCGCTCTTCACGGTTAGGTCTCCTATGGGCTTGCGGTCAGGTTGCCTCCGCCGTTCCCGGCCGCCGGCCGAGGCCGTACGAATGGGTCGGGCGAGACGGGCGATGAAGGGTTGGAGCTGCATCTCCCGTGGGGGGTGGACGGTGAGAGTGACTCCTCGCCCTCGTGCGGTTGACCTGGGTTGACACCGCAGGGACTACCGCCAGCGCCCCATCCTACCGGTACCACGAAAGGCGGACGCCAGGCGCCACCGTCGGGCCCGAACAGAACAGGGCCCCGCCACGGTGGACGAGACCCTGCCGCACTGTCGGGGTGACCGGATTCGAACCGACGGCCTTCCGCTCCCAAAGCGGACGCGCTACCAAACTGCGCCACACCCCGTGGTGCCGAGAGGAAGCGTACACGTCGGGCCCTGGCGGCTCGCCGACATATTCGGGGGCGGTCCGAGGGAGCGCGCGCAGAATCCGGTGTGCACGGAAGCGACCGGACCAGGTACGCTGTCCCCCGAACTTCCGGCCGACAACGACCGGGGGATCGCGCGGGCGTAGCTCAATGGTAGAGCCCTAGTCTTCCAAACTAGTCACGCGAGTTCGATTCTCGTCGCCCGCTCATCGGCCCGGCCCCGGTGCGTCTCCACGCACCGGGGCCGTTGGCGTTTCCGGGCGGTCCACCCGGCCCCGCGAGGCCGGAAGGGCCGGTTCAGAGTCCGAGCCGGGCGGCCCGGGCGGCCGCCCGGTCGAGCAGCCGGTGGACGTCGGCCTCCCTGGTGGCGGGGCGGTCGTTGTACTCGTCCGGGGAGTGCGCCGGGCGGCCGGTCGCGTGCAGCACCTCCATCAGCTGGACCCGGGCGGTGCGCACGGTGGCCGGGGTGCCGTAGCCGTGCGCGAGGACGGCGGCCTGGGCGCCGAGCAGGCAGACCCGGCCGCGTGCGTCCCACATCGCGCCCTGCAGCCAGCCGTGGGCACCGATGTAGCGGGAGGCGAGCCGCAGGTGGTCGGCGGCGCTGACCGGCACCGGGCGGGCCGGGCGGCGCAGCACCCGGTCGAGCAGGGTGGCCCGGGGCGCCGGGTGGCCGGCGCACCACGGCCGCACGGCGGTGCCGTGGGGGCAGACGTACGGCACCGGGCGGCGCGCGGGGGCGGGCAGCGAGGCGAGGTAGGCCTCGATCTCGGCGGCCAGGCCGGAGCCGTCCGGGCCCGCCAGGAGGGGCGGAAGGGGTGCCGGAGGGGCCGTCAGGAGCGACGGAGGGGGTGTCGGGGCGGCGGGGGTCATGCGGGCTCTCCAGGCGGGCGGCAGGGCCCCGGCCGGCGGCCACAGGGCGGTTCCGCTTCCCAAAGTGGTGCATTCCAGACATTTCCGCGACCGGAGAACCGGGGAGGCCGGACGGTTTCCCGCCTGGCTGCCGGGCCGATAGCCTCGGCGGCGTTCGAGCGCAGTTCGAGCGGGAGCTCACCCGCCGCGCTCCGAGGTGGAGGAGTCCCGGTGCGTCCCCAGGAGCGGCTGGCCGTCATACAGCGCTGTGTCGTCCGGGAGATGGCACGCCTCGGACAGGAGTTCAGCGCCGACGGCGAGGTGGTGCGCGGCCCGGGGACGACGGCGGTGGCGGTGCGCGAGCACCCCGGGAACGACGGCGCCGGCCACGTCGACCTCGGCTACGTGCTGCACCTGGGCCGGGCGGACGCGCCGGTGGTGTGGGACTGCGCGGCCGGCCTCGGCAAGACCGAGGAGGAGAAGCTCGCCAACGCGGTGAAGATGTGGGCGACCACCACCGCCTCGGTGCTGGTCGAGCTGACGGACGGGCGCGGCGTGCACGCCGACCACGCGGACCACCCCGAACTCCCGGGCTGGCACGCCGTCCAGGGGCCGGCGGCGGTGTTCGGCTTCGGCAACGAGCACCTGGCGGGCTGGCTCGCCGAGCACCGGGTGCTGCCGGCGCTCGCGCCCGCGCTGCGGCCGCAGCTGGCCGGGCCGGGGCCGGTCGGGGTGAAGCTCTTCCTGGGCGGGAAGGCGGGCGACGACGTCGCCGAGGTCCGGGTCGACGGCGAGGTGTCGGAGGCCGCGTCGGCGGCGCTGCGCGCGATGGACTGGCCGCGGGGCGAACGACTGTGCTGGGCGCGGCTGTTCGTGCTGTTGACGGCCGAGCGGGCGGCGCCGGGGCAGGCCGCGGCGGCGGGTGCCGCGGCACCCGCGCCGATGCGCGCCCCCGCCCCGGCGGCGGCCCGCCCCCGGGGACTGTTCGCTCGCTGGCGGGAGGCCAGACGGGCCGGCCGGTGATCCCCTCGCGGGGGTCGCGGACGGCCCGGCCGGGTCAGCCGCCGGTGATGCCCGAGATGCTGTGGGCGAGGTTCGCCAGCAGGGAGTTGATCGAGCCCGCGACCGTGGTCTCGTGCAGCATGAAGCCGAACAGGGCGGCGATGATGCCGTGCGCGATCTTCAACTGCTTGTTGCGGATGAAGATGATGCACAGGATTGCGAACAGGACCAGCGCGGAGACGGAGAGTGCCACCCGGACTCACTTCCTCGTTTCATAGCGTGGTGCCGCCGCCCGGCGGCACCTGCGAAGCCGGACCCCGGCCTGTCCGACGGTCCCGAGGCGGAATCGCGGATCGACCGGCACACCACCGGCGAGGGAGCCCGGCGCGGTCGAACGTTGTCTGCCGTGCCGCACGTGACGCCCCCCATCCCCCGAATCCTGAACAGTCCCGCCCGGACTCAGTGTGGTCGACCGTGCCGATTGCGTAAAGGTCTGACAGTCAGCCCAACGCCGATATCCTGCGATGCGAGACGAGTTTCCGCCGACCGGGACGATAGCGGAGCCGTTCTGACGAATCGTCGCCGGGGCGGCGCTGAGCGGCCGGAAGGCGGCCGGAGACGGGTAACGGAAGCCGCAGGTCCGGTCAGCCGACGGGGCGGCCGATTTGGCCGAAGATCGGCTGCCCGGCTTGACAGCAGGTGCCCGCGGCATGTGCCGGTCCGTCCGGTGACGGACGGCCGGGGCGAGGGGGCGTCAGTCGCGCCAGAGCAGCAGGACCGCGCGGTCGTCGTTGATGTCCCGGGCCACCGTCTCGATCAGCGCGGCCGCCGCACCGGCCCCCGCGCCCGGACCGCTGCCGGGCACCAGCCGGTCCGCCTCCCCCATCAGCCGGTCCATCCCCTCGGAGAGGTCCCGGCCCGGCTCCTCGACCATGCCGTCGGTGCACAGCATCAGCACGTCGCCGCGGTTCAGCCGGCCGCGCACCCCGTCGAACTTCGCGCCGTCGTAGATCCCGAGCAGCGGGCCCTCGGCCTCCTTGACCTCCCAGCGCCCGGCGCCCGCCAGCCGCTGCATCCCCGGCAGGTGCCCGGCCGACAGCAGCTCGTACTCGCCGGTGTCCAGGTCCAGCACCAGGTGGACGGCGGTCGCGAAGCCCTCCTCCCAGGACTGGCGCAGCAGGTAGCCGTTGGCGGCGGGCAGGAAGTCGTGCGCGGGCAGCGAGCCCACCAGGCCGCCGAAGGCGCCGGAGAGCAGCAGCGCGCGGGAGCCGGCGTCCATGCCCTTGCCGGAGACGTCCGCGAGGACCACCTCCAGCAGCCGCTGGCCCGGGCCGGTACGGGCGGCGACCACGAAGTCCCCGGAGAAGGACTGCCCGCCGGCCGGGCGCAGCGCCATGTCGGCGTGCCAGCCGTCCGGGAGCTCCGGCACCCGGCTCTGCACCCGCAGCCGCTCGCGCAGGTCGAACAGCATGGTCGAGCCGCCCCACCAGGGCACGCCGACCCGGGCCCGGAACTGGGCCAGCAGCAGGCCGCCCACCCCGGCGGCGCCGACCACCAGGGCCGCGCCCGGGGTGACGCCGTAGACGTAGGCCTCGGGGTTCTCGCTGGCCACCCGCTGGCCGGTGTGGATCACCGACTCGGCGGACAGGCCGAGCGCCGCCAGCGCGTACAGCACCACCAGGCTGCCGGGGCGCAGCAGCAGCGCGCCGGCCAGGATCGGCAGGACCAGCGCGGTGGGCGGGGCCCAGGCGGGGATCCAGATGTTGAGCAGGATCAGCAGCGGGACGAGCAGGGCGAGGGCGCAGAGCACCGGCCAGTCGGCGGCGCCGCCGCGGAAGTAGTCGACACCGGCCGTGCGCAGCCTTCGGCGGACCCGGCGGAGCCTCCTGCGCAACCGGGCCGTCACGGGTCCGGACGCCGTGGCGGCGCCGGGCCTCGTCGCAGTCGTCTGGGGCGGTGCGCCCGGCGGTCTGCCAGCCATGGGGCCCGACCTTATCCACGGGCACCGCCCGGCGTCGACGGGCCGGACACGAGCGGGTGCGCCGTGGCGCGGGCCCGTCAGTCGGTTTCGGCCGATTGCCGCGACGGCGGGCGCGGCGTCAGGAGGCGTGCGCCGGTTGGGCGTACGAACCACGCGGGCGGCGCACGCGCCCCGCGCGCGCCGGCGCCGGCGCGCCCGGCCCTGTGGCCGATGACACAGCCGTACGGGCCCGGGAACGGCGGCGGCCGGCCGCGTGGAGCGTGCGGCGGGCCGACGGGGGGTGGACGGGGGGAGGGATCAGCCCTGCGGGTGGTGGGCCGGGATCGGCGGGAGCTCGCCGGTGGTCTCGTACTCGCTCAGCATCTCGATCCGGCGGGTGTGCCGCGGCTCGCCGCTGTAGGGGGTGTTGAGGAAGACCTCGACGAACTTGGTGGCCTCCTCCAGCGTGTGCATGCGGCCGCCGACGGAGACCACGTTGGCGTTGTTGTGCTCGCGGCCGAGCCCGGCGGTCTGCTCGCTCCAGGCCAGCGCCGCCCGCACGCCCTTGACCTTGTTGGCGGCGATCGCCTCACCGTTGCCCGAGCCGCCGATGACGACGCCCAGCGCCTCCGGGTCGGCGGCGGTGCGCTCGGCGGCGCGCAGGCAGAACGGCGGGTAGTCGTCCTCGGCGTCGTAGATGTGCGGCCCGCAGTCGACCGGCTCGTGGCCGGCCTCCTTGAGCCACTCCACGAGGTGGTTCTTCAGTTCGTATCCGGCATGGTCTGAGCCCAGGTACACGCGCATGCCATGAGTGTGGCATGCGCGTGCGCCCGGGCCCGGCAGGGGGCTCACCGCTTCGCGGCGAGCTTCCAGACCAGCGGCAGGGCCCCGGCGGCGAGGACGGCCTTCAGGGCGTCGCCGACCAGGTACGGGTAGAGGCCGAGCTCGGCCGCCCGGGCGAGCGGGACGTGCAGCGACAGGGCCAGGTACGGGACGCCGACCGCGTAGATGGCGAGGCTGCCGAGGACCATGGTGACGGCGGTGTTCACCGGGCTCCGGTCGGCGCCGCGGCGGGCCAGCTCGCCGGTCAGGCCGGCCGCCAGGACGAAGCCGAGCACGTAGCCGAGCGAGGGCATCGTCCAGCCGGAGGTGCCCTCGGCGAACCAGGGCATCCCCGCCAGGCCGGCCAGCAGGTAGAGGGCGAGCGAGGCGATGCCGCGGCGGGCGCCGAGCGCGGTGCCGACCAGCAGAGCGGCGAAGGTCTGGCCGGTGACCGGCACCGGCGAGCCGGGGACGTTCACCGACAGCTGGGCGGCCACGCCGGTCAGGGCGGCGCCGCCGGCCACCAGGGCCAGGTCGCGGGCCTGGGCGCCGAGGCGGGTGGTGGCGGCGGGCAGCAGGTCGGCGAGGACGGCGCGGCGCGGTATCGGGGTGGTGGCAGTGGCCATCGGGGGTCTCCTGTGGGGTGCTCAGGTGAGTGAACACCTGTGAACCTACGTGGTGATCCACTACGCCACCGCCACGGTTTCGGACAAAGCCCCGCCCTCGGCCGTTGTCGGAACCGGCCCATTTCAGCCCATAACGACGCTGTGTCACCGGTCGACCCCGCCTCGTCACCGCGTGGTCCGCATGGTGGGCCCGAGGTCCCCGCTCTTGGCATGAACAGAGGTGTCGCCGGATATTGGACAGCTCATGCCGCATTCCGCACAGTCTGGATCCAGCCCTATGGCCCCCACCTCCGCGCCCAAGGCGTCCGGGACCACCGACGCCGACGGTGCCCCGGCCACCGGCCAGCAGCTCGCGCACGGCCTCAAGCAGCGCCACCTGTCGATGATCGCGCTGGGCGGGGTGATCGGCGCGGGCCTGTTCGTCGGCTCCGGCGCCGGCATCGCGGCCGCCGGTCCGGCGATCATCCTGGCGTTCACCCTCTCCGGCCTGCTGGTCATGCTGATCATGCGGATGCTCGGCGAGATGTCGGCCGCCCGCCCCGCCTCCGGATCGTTCTCGGTGCACGCCGAGAAGGAGATCGGCCCCTGGGCCGGGATCACGGCCGGCTGGATGTACTGGGTGATGCTCTGCTGCGGCGTCGCCGCCGAGGCCACCGCCGCCGGGAAGATCGTCAACGGCTGGGTGCCGGGCGTCTCCTCCTGGGTCTGGGTCGGCCTGTTCATGGTCTTCTTCTGCGCCAGCAACCTGACCGCGGTGAAGAACTTCGGCGAGTTCGAGTTCTGGTTCGCCGCCATCAAGGTCGCCGCGATCATCGCCTTCCTGGTCCTCGGCGGCCTCGGCATCGCCGGGGTGATCGGCCCCGGCGCCCCCGGCACGACCAACCTGACCGGCCAGGGCGGCTTCCTGCCCACCGGGGTCAGCGGGCTGATCGTCGGCCTGCTCGCCTCCGTCTTCGCCTACGGCGGGCTGGAGACCGTCACCATCGCCGCCGCCGAGTCCGACGACCCCCGCAAGAACGTCGCCAACGCGGTGCGCACGGCGGTGTGGCGGATCGCGATCTTCTACATCGGCTCGATGGCCCTGGTCGTCACCCTGGTCTCCTGGAAGGACCCGGCGGTGGTCACCGACGGCCCGTACGTCACCGTGCTGCGGCACCTCGGGGTGACCGGCGCCGGGACGATCATGGAGGTGGTGGTGCTGATCGCGCTGCTCTCCGCGATGAACGCCAACATCTACGGCGCCTCCCGGATGGCGTACTCGCTGGTCGGCCGCGGCCAGGGCCCCCGGGCGCTGGCCAAGGTCTCCGGCGGGGTGCCGCGCCGGGCCGTGCTGGCCTCCTGCCTGTTCGGCTTCGGCGCCGTGCTGGCCGCCAAGTTCTGGCCGGAGACCGTCTTCACCTGGCTGATGAACACCACCGGCGTGGCCATCCTGGTCGTCTGGCTGTTCATCTGCCTCGTCCAGCTGCGGATGCGCCGCCGGCTGGAGCGCGAGGCGCCCGAACTGCTCACCGTGAAGATGTGGGGCTACCCCTACCTGACCTGGATCGCGATGGCCGCCGTGGCCGGCATCCTCGCCCTGATGACCACCACCGAGGGCAACCGGCAGCAGCTGTACGCGGCCGGGGTGCTGGTCGCGCTGCTGAGCGCCGCCGGCCTGGTCAAGCAGCGGCGGGACGCGGCCGCCGCCCGCTGACCCCGGAACGCACGAGGGCCCGGTACCGCCGGCCGCGGTACCGGGCCCTTCGCGCGCCCCGCGCTACTCGAAGGACGGGCCCGCCGTACGGGTCCGCTTGATCTCGTAGAAGCCCGGGGTGGAGGCCACCAGCAGGGTGCCGTCCCAGAGCCGGGCCGCGGCCTCGCCCTTCGGGGCCGGGGTGACCACCGGGCCGAAGAAGGCGACCCGCTCGCCGTCCACGCCCTCCACCGCGATCACCGGGGTGCCGACGTCCTCGCCGACCAGGGTGATGCCCTCCTTGTGCGAGGCGCGCAGGGCCTCGTCGTACGCGTCCGTGTCGGCCGCGTCCGCCAGCTCCGCGGGCAGCCCGGCGGCCACCAGCGCCGCCTCGACCGTCTCCCGGTTCTGCGGCAGGCCCTGGTTGTGGAAGCGCAGGCCCAGCTCGGTGTAGAGCCGGCCCAGCACCTCGTCGCCGTGCTGCCGGGCGGCCGCTATGCACACCCGCACCGCGCCCCAGGCGTTGTCCAGCAGCTCGCGGTAGTTCTCCGGGAGGTCGCGGTCCTCGTTCAGCACCGACAGGCTCATCACGTGCCAGTTCACGTCCACCGGACGCAACTGCTGCACCTCGATCAGCCAGCGGGACGTCATCCACGCCCACGGGCAGGCCGGGTCGAACCAGAAGTCGGCGGTCTTGCGCTCAGCGGCAGTCGTCACGGCTGTCGTCCTTCGTGAGGTGATGACGAGGCAGGCAGGCGTGCCACCCCGACCCGTCAACACCCGCCCGCCGCCGCTGATTCCGGCCCCGCCGGGACGGCCTGTGCAATGGTACCGGCGAGGGAGGGCGTGAAAGGATGCCCCTGCGGAGCGCGGCACACCGCGCGCCGAGACCGCACCACCCACAGACGCACCACCGTGCGAGCCGGACAAAGGAGTACCGCCGTGCCGGGCAAGAACCTGAGCCGCGACGAAGCGCAGCAGCGGGCCAGCATCCTGGCCGTGGAGGGCTACCAGGTCCGGCTGGACGTGACCTCCGCCCCCGATCCGGCGGCCGCCACCTTCCGTTCCACCACCACCGTCACGTTCCGCTGCTCCCGGCCCGGCGCCGCCACCTTCCTCGACCTGCTCGCCCCCGCCGTCCACGCCGTCACCCTCAACGGCCGCGCGATCGACCCGGCCACCGCCTACGACGGCGCCCGGGTGCACGTCGACGGCCTCGCCGCCGAGAACGTCCTCACCGTCGAGGCGGACTGCGCCTACAGCCGCACCGGCGAGGGCCTGCACCGCTTCACCGACCCGGTGGACGGCGAGACGTACCTCTACACCCACTACGAGCCGGCCGACGCCCGCCGGGTCTTCGCGACCTTCGAACAGCCCGACCTGAAGGCCCCGTTCGGCTTCACCGTCACCGCCCCCGCCGCCTGGGACGTCTGGTCCAACGCCGTCCACGACAAGGTCACCGAGGAAGGCGCCGCCCGCACCTGGGAGTTCGCGCCGACCCAGCCGATCTCCAGCTACCTCACCGCCGTCGTGGCCGGCCCCTACCACGTCGCCCGCGACCACTACAGCCGCGAACTCGCCGACGGCACCACCCTGGAGATCCCGCTCTCCGCGATGTGCCGCAAGTCCCTCGCCCAGTACTTCGACGCGGACGAGATCCTCGGCGTCACCAAGCTCGGACTCGACTTCTTCCACGAGGAGTTCGACTACCCGTACCCCTTCGGCAAGTACGACCAGGCGTTCGTCCCCGAGTACAACATCGGCGCCATGGAGAACCCCGGCTGCGTCACCTTCCGCGAGGAGTTCGTCTTCCGCTCGAAGGTCACCGACGCCGCCTACGAGGGCCGCGCCAACGTCATCCTGCACGAGATGGCGCACATGTGGTTCGGCGACCTGGTCACCATGCGCTGGTGGGACGACCTGTGGCTGAAGGAGTCCTTCGCCGACTTCATGGGCTCCTACGGCCTGATCGGCGCCCGCACCCGGTACTCCTCCGCCTGGGTCACCTTCGCCAACCAGCGCAAGGCCTGGGCCTACCGGCAGGACCAGCTCCCCACCACCCACCCGATCACCGCCGACATCCGCGACCTCGAGGACGCCAAGCTCAACTTCGACGGCATCACCTACGCCAAGGGCGCCGCCGTCCTCAAGCAGCTGGTCGCCTACGTCGGCTCCGAGGCCTTCTTCGAGGGCGCCCGCCGCTACTTCAAGCGCCACGCCTTCGGCAACACCGAACTCGGCGACCTGCTGGACGTCCTGGAGGAGACCAGCGGCCGCGACCTCAAGGCCTGGGCCGCCGCCTGGCTGCAGACCGCCGGGGTCGACTCGCTCACCCCGCAGGTGACCACCGACGCCGAGGGCCGGATCACCGAACTCGCCGTCCTCCAGGACGGGACGGTGCTGCGCCCGCACCGGATCGCGATCGGCCTCTACGACCGGGACGCCGACGGCTCCCTGGTGCGCACCGAGCGGATCGAGCTCGACGTCACCGGCAACCGCACCGTCGTCGCCGAGGCCGCCGGCCGCCCCCGCCCCGCGCTGGTGCTGCTCAACGACGACGACCTCACCTACTGCAAGATCCGCTTCGACTCCGAGTCCCTGGAGACCCTGCGCACCGGCCTCGGCGACATCCACGACGAGCTGGCCCGGGCACTCGCCTGGTCCGCCGTCTGGAACCTCACCCGGGACGGCCTGATGCCGGCCCGCGACTACGTCGCCCTGGTGCTGCGCTTCGCCGGCCAGGAGGGCAACATCGGCGTGCTGCAGTCGCTGCACGCCCAGGCCAAGACCGCCGTCGACCTGTACGCCGACCCGGCCTGGCGCGGCGAGGGCGGCCGGCAGCTGGCCGACGGCGCCCTGCGCGAACTGCGCGAGGCCGTCCCCGGCAGCGACCACCAGCTGGCCTGGGCCCGCTTCCTCGCCCAGACCGCGGGCGGCGCCGAGCACCTCGGCCTGGTCCGCGGCCTGCTGGCCGGCAGCGCCCGGATCGACGGCCTGGACATCGACCAGGAGCTGCGCTGGTCGCTGTGGCTGGCGCTGGCCGCCGCCGGCCAGGCCGGCGACGAGGAACTGGCCGGGGAGCTGGCCGCCGACAACACCGCCAGCGGCAAGCGCCAGTACACCCAGTGCCTGGCCGCCCGGCCCACCGCGGAGGCCAAGGCCGCCGCCTGGTCGGCCGTGGTCGACTCCGACGAACTGCCGAACGCCCTGGTCGAGGCCCAGATCGCGGGCTTCGCGCTGCCCGCCCACCGCGACCTGACCGCGCTCTACGCGGCGCCCTACTTCAAGCTGCTGGAACGGGTCTGGGCCGAGCGGACCATCGAGATCGCGATGCGGATCGTCAGCGGGTTCTTCCCGCGCGCGCAGACCAGCGAGCAGACCCTGGCCGAGGCCGACGCCTGGCTGGACGGCCACCCGCAGGCCGCGCCGGCGCTGCGCCGCCTGGTCCTGGAGTGCCGCGACGACCTGGCCCGCGCGCTGCGGGCGCAGGCCTGCGACCGGGCCTGACACAGGCGTGAAGGGGCCCGCCGTGCGGACACGGCGGGCCCCTTCGCGTCGGGGCGTCAGTCGCGGCGCAGGCCGCGGTCCAGGGCGGCGATCGCGCTGCCCTGGGCGTCGTCGCCGTCCAGCGACCAGACCATCACGCCGCCCAGGTCGTTCCAGCGCACGTACCGCGCCTTCTGGGTGAGCACCTCGGCGGTGTCGTAGCTGTAGAAGGTGGTGCCGTCGTACTTCCAGGACGCGCCGTGGTCGCGGTCCACGTACACCTTGCCGGGCAGCGCGTTGACCTCCCGGTAGGAGAGGTCGGGGGCGGTGGCGGTGGCGCTCTGGTAGAGGCCCCCGCGCTTGCCGGGCGCGACGCCCGTCCAGCCGTGGCCGTACAGCGGGGCGCCGAGCACGATCTGCTCGGCGGGCAGGCCGCGCTCCTGGTAGTGGTCGACGGCCGTGTCGGCGCTGCGCCGGCGGGCGTCGGGGTCGGCCGGGTCGGAGTAGAGGTTGGCCTGGTGGTTGGCCGGGCCCTTGCCCTCCCAGGGGCCGTGCAGGTCGTAGGTCATCAGGTTGAGCCAGTCCACCGACTCGCTCAGCTCGGGCAGTTCGAGCCGGTCGGCGACGGTCTCGTTGGCGGCGACGGCGGCGGTCAGCAGGTAGTGCCGGCCCTTGTCGCCCTTCTTGCCGCCCTTCTTGCCGAAGTCGTCGAGCTGGCGGCGGAACTCCTGCATCAGCAGGGTGAAGTTGCGCCCGTCCTCGGGGCGGACCACGTTGCCCGCGTCCCCGCCACCGCCCGGGTACTCCCAGTCGATGTCGATGCCGTCGAAGACGCCCGCGGCCGCGCCGGCGCCGCCCTCCGGGGAGCCGGGCAGGACCGGCACGTCGCCCTTGAGGTAGAGGCCGATGCAGGAGGAGACGAACTTCTTGCGCGCGGCGTCGGTGGCGGCCGCGTCGGAGAAGTACTTGGACCAGCTCCAGCCGCCGAGCGAGATGACCGTGCGCAGCTGCGGGTTCTTCGCCTTGAGCTTGCGCAGCTGGTTGAAGTGGCCCTTCAGCTTCTGGCCCGGGGCGTCGGCCACGCCGTCGACCGACTCGGCGGCGGAGAAGGCGCGCTGGTAGTCGTTGCGGGCGTCGCCCTGGCCTGCGTCGTTGGTCTCGAAGCAGGTGCCGTCGGCGGAGACGTTGCCGAAGGCGTAGTTGACGACGGTGAGCTTCCCGGCCTGGCCGGAGTCCTGGACGCGCTTGGCGGAGCTGTCGGCGCCCCACTGGGTGAAGTAGCCGACCCGCTGGCCCTTCAGCTTCGGGCCGTGCCCGCCGTCGGCGGCGTTGGCGGTGGCGGGGGCGGCGAGCAGCGCGGCGACGGTGGCGGCGGCGAGCAGGGCTGAGGCGCGAGTGGGCATACCGGACCTGTTCTCTGAATGATCGTCAAATGGTCTGGACCAGATGGGATAGAGGTTTAGTCCATCGCGGCACACCGCACAAGGGGCAGGGCTCAGGAGAGGCAGCATGCAAAAGAGGCCGGACCGCGCGATGCGGTCCGGCCTCTCAGCCACCGGGGCGCTCAGCCCCCGGAACTAGAACTCGGTTCAGCCGAACTAGAACTCGGTTCAGCCGATGAGCGAGCGCAGCACGTACTGCAGGATGCCGCCGTTGCGGTAGTAGTCCGCCTCACCGGGGGTGTCGATGCGGACGACCGCGTCGAACTCCTTGTCACCCGCCTTGACCTTGACGGTCTTCGGGGTGCGGCCCTCGTTGAGCTCGGTCACGCCGGTGAAGGAGAAGGTCTCCTCGCCGGTCAGGCCGAGGGACTCGGCGGTCTGGCCCTCCGGGAACTGCAGCGGCAGGACGCCCATGCCGATCAGGTTCGAGCGGTGGATGCGCTCGTACGACTCGGCGATGACGGCCTTGACGCCCAGCAGCGCGGTGCCCTTGGCGGCCCAGTCGCGGGACGAGCCGGAGCCGTACTCCTTGCCGGCCAGGACGACCAGCGGGGTGCCGGCGGCCTGGTAGTTCTGCGAGGCGTCGTAGATGAACGACACCGGGCCGTCGGCCTGGGTGAAGTCGCGGGTGTAGCCGCCCTCGGTGCCCGGCGCGATCTGGTTGCGCAGACGGATGTTGGCGAAGGTGCCGCGGATCATCACCTCGTGGTTGCCGCGGCGCGAGCCGTAGGAGTTGAAGTCGCGCTTCTCGACACCGTTGGCGGTCAGGTACTGCGCCGCCGGGGTGCCCGGCTTGATGTTGCCGGCCGGGGAGATGTGGTCGGTGGTGACCGAGTCGCCCAGCTTGGCCAGGACGCGGGCGCCGGCGATGTCGGTCACCGGGCTCGGGGTCTTGGCCATGCCCTCGAAGTACGGGGGCTTGCGGACGTAGGTGGACTCGGCGTCCCACTCGAAGGTGTTGCCGGTCGGGACCGGGAGCGACTGCCAGCGGTGGTCACCGGCGAAGACGTCCTGGTAGCCCTTGTCGAACATCGCCTCGTCGATGGAGCCGGCGACGGTGTCCGCCACCTCCCGCTCCGACGGCCAGATGTCGGCGAGGAAGACGTCGTTGCCGTCGGCGTCCTGGCCCAGGGCGTCGCGGGTGATGTCGATGTTCATGTTGCCGGCCAGGGCGTAGGCGACCACCAGCGGCGGCGAGGCCAGGTAGTTCATCTTCACGTCCGGGTTGATCCGGCCCTCGAAGTTGCGGTTGCCGGAGAGCACCGAGACGACCGCCAGGTCGGCCTCGTTGACGGCGGCCGAGACCTCCTCGGGCAGCGGGCCCGAGTTGCCGATGCAGGTGACGCAGCCGTAGCCGACCAGGTTGAAGCCCAGCTTCTCCATGTACGGGAGCAGGCCGGCCTTCTCGTAGTAGTCCATGACGACCTTGGACCCGGGGGCCAGGGTGGTCTTGACCCACGGCTTGACCGTGAGGCCCTTCTCCACGGCCTTCTTCGCCAGCAGGGCGGCGCCCAGCATGACGGAGGGGTTGGAGGTGTTGGTGCAGGAGGTGATCGAGGCGATCACGACCGCGCCGTTGTCGATCTCGTACGTCGACCCGTCGGGGGCGGTGACGGCGGTCGGCTTCGAGGCCTCGGCGGAGTAGGTCGGCAGCGCCTCGGCGAACCGGGTGGCGGCCTCGGCCAGGACGACGCGGTCCTGCGGGCGCTTCGGGCCGGAGATCGACGGGACGACGGTGGAGACGTCCAGCTCCAGGTACTCGGAGAAGACCGGCTCGACCGACGGGTCGTGCCAGAGGCCCTGCTCCTTGGCGTACGCCTCGACCAGGGCGAGCTGCTGCTCGTCGCGGCCGGTGAGCTTGAGGTAGTTGATGGTCTCGGCGTCGATCGGGAAGATCGCGCAGGTCGAGCCGAACTCCGGCGACATGTTGCCGATGGTGGCGCGGTTGGCCAGCGGGATCGCGGAGACGCCCTCGCCGTAGAACTCGACGAACTTGCCGACCACACCGTGCTTGCGCAGCATCTCGGTGATGGTGAGCACCAGGTCGGTGGCGGTGGTGCCGGCCGGCAGCTGGCCGTTGAGCTTGAAGCCGACCACGCGCGGGATCAGCATGGAGACCGGCTGGCCCAGCATCGCGGCCTCGGCCTCGATGCCGCCGACGCCCCAGCCCAGCACGCCCAGGCCGTTGACCATGGTGGTGTGCGAGTCGGTGCCGACGCAGGTGTCCGGGTAGGCCTGGCCGCCGCGGACCATGATGGTGCGGGCCAGGTGCTCGATGTTCACCTGGTGGACGATGCCGGTGCCGGGCGGGACGACCTTGAACTCGTCGAAGGCGGTCTGGCCCCAGCGCAGGAACTGGTAGCGCTCCTTGTTGCGGCCGTACTCGATCTCGACGTTCTGGACGAAGGCGTCCGGGGTGCCGAACTTGTCGGCGATGACGGAGTGGTCGATGACCAGCTCGGCCGGGGCAAGCGGGTTGATCTTGGCCGGGTCGCCGCCCAGCTCCTTGACGGCCTCACGCATGGTGGCGAGGTCGACCACGCACGGCACACCGGTGAAGTCCTGCATGATCACGCGGGCCGGGGTGAACTGGATCTCCTGGCTCGGCTGGGCGCTGGCGTCCCAGTTGCCGAGCGCGCGGATGTGGTCGGCGGTGATGTTCGCGCCGTCCTCCGTGCGGAGCAGGTTCTCCAGCAGCACCTTGAGGCTGTACGGCAGCCGCTCGGAACCCTCGACGGCGGAGAGCTTGAAGATCTCGTACGACTCGTCGCCCACCTGCAGCGAGCTGCGGGCGTCGAAGCTGTTCGCGGACACGACTGACTCCTTCTGGGTGCTTCGTGCGGTATCCGGCCGCCACGGTGGTAAGGTCAGCCTTACTTAGGCTTACCTTGCCCGCATCGCCGGCGAGCTCCGCTCGGCAAGTATCTTGATGTCGAGATATATCCTATGGGGCAGTTATCTCGATGTCGAGATAAACCATAGTGCATGCCGTCACCTTCACCACCGCAGGCATGCCTGGGTCGGCAAAAGCGCAGGTCAGTGGCCATTTGGGCGGCGGCGGTCGGCAATCGCACCGCAGTCGGCCCGCCACTGGCCCACCACCGGCTCACACCGGTTCACACCAGCTCACCACCGGAACCGCCGGTCGGCGACGGGACGAGCAGAGGCGCGCCCGCGCGGCCCGCGCGCCTCCGGGCCCGTTCGAGGGTGTCCGCCGGCGCCCGACGCCGTTGAGCAGGGTGTCCGTCGCCCTGCCCCTGGAAGGCCCCTTGATGTCCGCTCCGCTCGCCGCCACTCCGCTCGCCGCCGCACTGCTGCCGCTGGCCCTGCTCGTCCCCGCCGCCGCCTCGTCGGCCCCCGTCGCCCCGTCGGTCGCCGCTGCCTCGCCGGTCTCCGTCGTCGAGGCCGCCTTCGACCCCGCGACGGCCTTCGTCCCGCCGACCGCCGTCAGCTACGCGGACGACCTCGTGCCGTACGGCGCGCACACCCGGATCGTCACCGACCGCTCCGCCCCGGGGCGGACGGTGCTCACCATGACCGTCACCGGGCTCGCCCCCGACCACGAGTTCCCGGTCCACCTGCACACCGGCTCCTGCGGGGCCGACCCGGCCTCGTCCGGACCGCACTACCAGGACGCCGTGGACCCGGTGCAGCCGTCCACCGACCCGGCGTACGCCAACGGGCGCAACGAACTGCGGCTGGCGCTGCGCACCGACGAGCACGGCGAGGGCACCGCGACGGCCTCGGTGCCCTGGCAGCCGCGGCCGGGCGAGGCCCGCTCGCTGGTGATGCACGCGGGCACCCCGACCGGCCCGCACGCGGCGGGCGACCGGGCGGCCTGCGTCAAGCTGGAGAAGTGAGCTTCCGCCTCAGGAGCCGAGGGTGGCGACCAGGACCGCCTTGATGGTGTGCAGGCGGTTCTCGGCCTGGTCGAACACGACGGAGTGCGCCGACTCGAACAGCTCGTCGGTGCACTCCAGCTCGGTCATGCCGGTCGCCTCGTACATCTGCCGCCCGAGCACCGTGCCGAGGTCGTGGAACGCGGGCAGGCAGTGCAGGAACTTCACGGCCGGGTTGCCGGTGGCCCGGACGGTGTCCATCGACACCTGGTAGGGCTTGAGCAACTCGATCCGCTCGGCCCAGACCTCCTTGGGCTCGCCCATCGAGACCCAGACATCGGTGTAGAGGAAGTCCACGTCGGCCACGCCCTCGGCCACGTCCTCGGTGAGGGTGATCCGGGCGCCGGTCGCCTCGGCCAGCGTCTCGGCCACCTCCCGGACCTCCTCGGCCGGCCAGAGGGAGCGCGGGGCGACGATCCGGACGTCCATGCCGAGCAGGGCGCCGGTGACCAGCAGCGAGTTGCCCATGTTGGAGCGGGCGTCGCCGAGGTACGCGAGGGCGGTCCCGGTCAGCGGCTTGGTGCTGTGCTCGGTGATGGTGAGGACGTCGGCCAGCATCTGGGTGGGGTGCCACTCGTCGGTGAGACCGTTCCAGACCGGGACGCCGGCGTTCGCCGCCAGCTCCTCGACGATCTCCTGGCCGTGGCCGCGGTACTCGATGCCGTCGAACATCCGGCCGAGCACCCGGGCGGTGTCCCGGATGGACTCCTTGTGGCCGATCTGCGAACCGGACGGGTCCAGGTAGGTGGTGGTGGCGCCCTGGTCGTGGGCGGCGACCTCGAAGGCGCAGCGGGTGCGGGTGGAGGTCTTCTCGAAGATCAGCGCGATGTTCTTCCCGCGCAGCCGGGGCTGCTCGGTGCCCGCATACTTGGCCGCCTTGAGTCCGGCGGCGAGGTCCACCAGGAAGCGGAACTCCTGGGGCGTGAAGTCGAGCTCCTTGAGGAAGTGCCTGTTCCGGAGGTTGAAGGCCATACCGGGCTCCTGGGATGACGGGGCGTACGGGAAAGTAGCAAGTCTATACGATACTCGGAATTTCTATACACGGCGGGGGTGGGAGAGGGGGAGCCCCGCCGCGGACTCCCCCTCGACACCCGACCGGCCCACAGCTGCGGGCGCCCTCTGCGCCCGACCGGCCTACAGCCGTGGGCGACCTCGACGCCCGGCCGGCCTACAGGCGCGGATCGACCGGCTCGGACTCCAGCGCGAGCACCGCGAACACCGGCTCGTGCACCCGCCACAGCGGCTCGCCGGCCGCCAGCCGGTCCAGCGCCTCCAGGCCCAGCGCGTACTCGCGCAGCGCCAGCGAGCGCTTGTGGCCCAGCGACCGCTCGCGCAGCCGGTCCAGGTACTCGGTGTAGTCCGGGCCGTAGACGATCCGCAGGTACTCCCGGCCGCGCACCTTCACCCCCGGCTGCACCAACCCGCCCGGACGGCCCCCGCCCCGCTTCGTGCGCACCACCGAGGCCAGCGGTTTGACCACCATGCCCTCGCCGCCCGCCGCCGTCAGCTCCTCCCACCAGGCCGTGGCGGCCGCCACCGAGGCCTCGTCCTCGGTGTCCACCAGGAGGCGGCCGGTGCGGTGCAGGACCGGCGCCCGGCCGCCGTCCGCTTCGGACGCCGTCTCGGGCGCCGTCTCGGGCGCGGCTTCGCGTGCGGCTTCGCGTGCGGCTTCGCGTGCGGCTTCGCGTGCGGCTTCGCGTGCGGCTTCGCGTGCGGCTTCGCGTGCGGCTTCGGCCGGCGCTTCGTCGGCCGCGACCAGGCGGTCGATCCAGGCCAGGTGCTCGTCGTGCGGGCGCACCGCGAGGTTCGCCCCCTCGGCGGCCAGCACCTGGAACGGCGCCAGCCGCACGCCCGACAGCCCCTCGGTCGGCCAGCAGTACCGCCGGTACGCCTCGGTGAACGCCTGCGCGTCGGCCGCGCGCCGCTGCTGCTTGGCGGTCAGCTCCGCCAGGTCCAGCCCGCGACCGGCCGCCCGCTCCAGGGCCGCCAGCGCCTCCGGCAGGGCAGCGCCCGCCGCAGCGCCGACCGCCGCGTACTGGCGGCGCAGCAGTTCCACGGCCTTCAGCGACCAGGGCATCAGCTCGGCGTCCAACAGCAGCCAGCCGGTGCCCAGCTCGTCGAACAGCCCCGAGCGCTCGGTGGCCGCCCGTACCCGGCCCAGCAGGGCCGCGGTCAGGCCGTCGTCGGCGAGGAACGCCCGGCCCGTCCTGGTCCAGATCGCTCCCGGACCGGCCACGCCGAAGCGCCGCTCCAGCGCCGCGTCGTCCCGGGCGACCAGCACCACCGCGCGGGAGCCCATGTGCTTCTCCTCGCACACCAGGTGCCGCACGCCGTCCGCGCGGTAGGCGGCGAACGCCTCCTGCGGGTGCTCCAGGAAGCCGTCCCGGCGGGAGGCCGCGCTCGGCGCCATGGTCGGCGGCAGGTACGCCAGCAGCCGCGGGTCCAGCGCGAAGCGGCTCATCACCTCCAGCGCCGCCGCCGCGTTCTCCTCCCGGACGGCGACCCGCCCGTGCAGCCCGGTCTCGACGATCCGGCGGCCCGCCACGTCGGCGAGATCCAGCGGACGGCCCTCGCGGGCGCCCGGCGCGTCCGTGGCCAGCGGGCGCACCGGCGCGTACCACTCCCGCTCGGCCGGCACGCTCACCAGCTCCCGCTCCGGGTAGCGCAGCGCCGTCAGGGTGCCGCCGAACACGCAACCGGTGTCCAGGCAGACGGTGTTGTTGACGAAGCTCGCCGACGGCACCGGCGTGTGGCCGTACACCACCAGCGCCTTGCCCCGGTACTCCTCCGCCCACGGGTAGCGCACCGGCAGGCCGTACTCGTCGGTCTCGCCGGTGGTCTCCCCGTACAGCGCGTGCGAGCGCACCCGGCCCGAGTTGCGGCCGTGGTAGCGCTCCGGCAGACCGGCGTGGCAGACCACCAGCGCGCCGCCGTCCAGCAGGTAGTGGCTCACCAGGCCGCGCATGAACTCCCGCACCTCGGCCCGGAACTCCTCGGACTCGCCGGCCAGCTGATCCAGCGACTCCTGCAGGCCGTAGGCGACGTTGACCTTCTTGCCGTCCAGCGCCCGGCCCAGCTTGTTCTCGTGGTTGCCCGGCACGCACAGCGCGTGCCCGGCCGCGACCATGCCCATCACCAGGCGCAGCACACCCGGCGTGTCCGGGCCGCGGTCGACCAGGTCACCGACGAACACGGCGGTACGGCCCGCCGGCGGCACCGCGTCCACCGGCCGGCCCCCGGCGTCCCGGGTCAGCGTGTAGCCGAGGCGGGTCAGCAGGGTCTCCAGCTCGGAGCGGCAGCCGTGGATGTCGCCGACGATGTCGAACGGGCCGGTCAGGTGACGCAGGTCGTTGTAGCGCTTCTCCAGCTCCACCTCGGCCGCCGCCACCTCGGCCTCGCCGCGCAGCACGTGCACCTTGCGGAAGCCCTCGCGCTCCAGGCCGCGCAGGGAACGGCGCAGCTCGCGGTGCTGGCGCGGGACGACGTGGGCCGGCAGCTGGCGGTCCGCGCGGGAGCGGTTGCGCTCGACGCACACGCCCGGCGGGACGTCCAGCACGATCGCGATCGGCAGCACGTCGTGCTCGCGGGCGATCCGCACCAGCTGGTGGCGTGCCTCGGGCTGGACGTTGGTGGCGTCCACGACGGTCAGCCGGCCGGCCGCGAGGCGCTTGCCGACGATGTAGTGCAGGACGTCGAAGGCCTCGGCGGAGGCCGACTGGTCGTTCTCGTCGTCGGCGACCAGGCCGCGGCAGAAGTCGGAGGAGACGACCTGGGTGGGCAGGAAGTGGCGGCGGGCGAAGGTCGACTTGCCGGCGCCGCTGGTGCCGATCAGGACGACGAGGGAGACGTCGGTGACGGGGAGGCGGCGGGGGGCGGGGTGGTCCTGGGGCAGTTCCTGGTCGTGCTCCTGGTCCTGGTGCTGGTGCTGCTCGGGCGTCGGGGTCGCTTCGTCGGTCATCGGGATTCGCCTCCTTCGGGCGCCGGGTCGGTCGGGGTCCGGTCGGTCGGGGTCTGCGCGGTCCGGGTGGTGCCGGTCGTGGTCTGCTCGGGCAAGGTCTGCTCGACAGGGCCGGTGCCGAGGCGGAACAGGGCCAGCTGGGTCGGCGCGCCGACCTCCCCGTCCTCCGGCCCCACCGGGCGCAGCACCACCGTGTAACCGAACGCGGCCGCGACCCGCTCGGCCCACGCGCGGAACTCGGCGCGCGACCACTCGAAGCGGTGGTCGGCGTGCCGGACAGCGCCCGCCGGCAGGCTCTCCCAACGGACGTTGTACTCGGCGTTCGGCGTGGTGACGACCACCGCCCCCGGCCGGGCCGCGCCGAACACCGCGTACTCCAGCGCGGGCAGCCTGGGCAGGTCCAGGTGCTCGACCACCTCGCACAGCACCGCCGCGTCGAAGCCCTTCAACCGGGTGTCCGTGTACGTCAGCGCACCCTGCGCCAGCGTCACCCGGGCCGCCTGCCGCTCCGGCATCCGGTCCAGGCGCAATCCGCGGGCCGCCGCCTGCAACGCCCGCGCGGACACGTCCACGCCGAGCACCTCGGTGAACCGGGCGTCCTTCAGCAGTTCGCCGATCAACTCACCCCGGCCGCAGCCGAGATCGGCGACGCGGGCCGCGCCCACCTCCCGCAGGGCGGCGAGGATCGCGGCGCGGCGCTGCCCGGCGAGGGACGGCGGCCCGGGCTCCGATGTCGCCCCGGCGGCCTCCGCCTGCTCCTCCGGCCGGTCGTCGACCGCGTTGTCGACCTCCTCGGGCTCCCGGTCGTCCGCCTCCGCCAGCCGGGCCAGCTCCAGACGCTCCAGCGCCACCCGGGTCAGCGCCCGGCTCCGGGACAGGTAGCGGCGGGTGATCAGGGCGCGCTCCGGGTGGGCGGCCAGCCAGCCCTCGCCGGCGGCGAGCAGCTTGTCCACCTCGTCCGGGGCGACCCAGTAGTGCTTGGCGCCGTCCAGCACCGGCAGCAGCACGTACAGCTGCTGGAGCGCGTCGGCGAGCCGCACGGCGTCCGAGACCAGCGTGAGCCGCACGTACCGGGACTCGCCCCACTCCGGGAACGCCTCGTCCAGCGGGAGCGCCACCGCCTCGACCCGCCAGCCCAGCGGCTCGAACAGCCGGAGCGCCATCGCCGGGCCACCGCCCTCGCCCGCGCCGTTCGCGGGCACCGCGGGCAGCGTGATCCGCAGCGGGCGCGGGCGCTCCGCCAGCCCCGGCCGGGCCGGGCAGTCGCCCTTCATCGCGGACCGGAACACCGTCCGAAGCGCCACCGCGAGCAGCGAGGACGCCGCGTACGGGCGGTCGTTGACGTACTGGGCGAGCGCGAAGTCCGGCGAACCGCCGCGCCCCTTGCCCCGGCCCTTGCGGACCAGCGCGATCGGATCGACGTCCAGCAGCAGCGCCGCCGTGCAGACGTCGTCGCCCGCATCGGGGTAGAAGACGTGCGCCTCGCCGTGCGACGTCGCGAACCGCTGGACCTTGCCCGGGTGCTTGTGCAGCAGGAAGCCGAGATCGGTGGCCGGGCCCTCGACGCTGCCGGTGGTGGAGATCGACATGAACACCTGCCCGAGTATCACCGAGCAAACCTCCGCTGAACACCGGGTTTCCCGGTGCGGCGGCCGTCCGCCGCGGCCCGCCGGCGGCCGTGTACGCACGGCGGGGGCCTGCCGACCGGCGGCCGCGTCCGCACGACGGGCGTGTTCGGCAGCGGAGCCCCGCATTGGTTAACGTGCACGGTGTGACTGCTGAATCGACCTCCCTCCCGAACGGGGCCGTGGCCGCCGGCCTGGCCACCATCGCCGCCGACGGCACCGTCCTCGACACCTGGTTCCCCGCCCCCGCCCTGGCCGCCGAGCCCGGCCCGGCCGGCACCGTCCGCCTGACCGCCGAGCAGGCCGAGGCCGAACTCGGCGCCGGCGCCGCCGAGGCGCTGCGCGCCGACGCGCGCCGCGGCGTCGAGGTGGTCGCCGTGCGCACCACCATCGCCTCGCTCGACGAGAAGCCGCTCGACACCCACGACGTGTACCTGCGCCTGCACCTGCTCAGCCACCGCCTGGTCAAGCCGCACGGCCAGAACCTGGACGGCGTCTTCGGACTGCTCGCCAACGTCGCGTGGACCAGCATCGGCCCCGTCCCGGTGGACACGGTCGAGCAGGCCCGCCTCGCGGTCCGCGCCCAGGGCGGCCAGCTCGCCGTGTACGGCATCGACAAGTTCCCGCGGATGACCGACTACGTCGCCCCGTCCGGCGTGCGCATCGCCCACGCCGACCGCGTCCGCCTCGGCGCCCACCTGGCCGTCGGCACCACCGTGATGCACGAGGGCTTCGTCAACTTCAACGCCGGCACCCTCGGCACCTCCATGGTCGAGGGCCGGATCAGCGCGGGCGTCGTCGTCGGCGACCACAGCGACATCGGCGGCGGCGCCTCGATCATGGGCACCCTCTCCGGCGGCGGCAAGCAGGTCGTCTCGGTCGGCGAGCGCTGCCTGCTCGGCGCCAACGCCGGCATCGGCATCTCGCTCGGCAGCGACTGCGTCATCGAGGCCGGCCTCTACGTCACCGCCGGCACCCGGGTCACCACCCCGGACGGCACCGTGGCCAAGGCCGTCGAGCTGTCCGGCCAGGACAACCTGCTGTTCCGCCGCAACTCGCAGACCGGCGCCGTCGAGGTCATCGCCCGCTCCGGCTCCTGGGGCGGCCTCAACGCCGACCTGCACGCCCACAACTGACCTGCGGGACCACGCCATCGGGGTCCGGAGCCGACTCGGGCTCCGGACCCCGAGTGCGTGCTCCGGCTTGCGGTGGGGGGCGGGCCCCCCTCCCCCCCTCCCCCCTCCCCTCCCTTCCGCCCTCCCCTCCCTTCCTCTCGCCCGAAGCCTTGGCCCTGTCCCGGCTTGGTCGGGCGCCCGGCTTGCTCGGCGCCGAGCAAGCCGGGTGTGTCTCGTGCGCCTAGCCCCGGCCGCTTCGCGGCGGCAAGCCGGGATCACCCAGGAGGCTTACGGTGTAACGGAGTTGGACCACATCGGGTGGTACGCGGTGACCGGCCGCCGGAGCGGTTCGTTGGTTGCTGCAGCGGGGGCGTGCGCCTCGGTGGCGAGGCATCAGGCACCCCCGCTGCGCGGGCCGAGCCACCGTCGGCCGCTTCACGCCGCACTACCGATCCGAAGAGGTCCCGTCATGTCCCAACCAACTGCCACGCCGCAGCTCCCGAGCAGCCCGGCGGGCTCGGCCGCCGGTACCTCGTCCGGGCCCGCCGCGCAGAAGAGCCTGCTGGAACAGATGCAGGAACTGCTCGCCTCGGTGTCCGCGGATCTCGCCGAGTTGCAGTCCTCCGGCATCCGGGAGGACGGCCCGGCCACCTATCCCACCGGTACGGACACCTCCTCCGACGCTCCCGCCACGCCAGGCACCCGATAGTCCGGCGCCTGCTCCTCCCCCGTCGGCCCGCCCTCGTCCGGCGGGCCGAGCCGGACCACGAGTAAGGGCGAGCCCCGCTCGGCCGGCGCCCCGCCGAGCACCGCGCCCTCCTCTTCCTCCAACCTGCCCGCCGCCTTCCACAGCCGCCCGGCCAGGTCCTTGCACTCCGACACCGCGTCCACGCCGTCGATGCACGTCCAGTAGAGGCTCTCGGTGTCGGCCCCGCAGGCCAGCACCACCAGCGTCTCCCCGACGTCCCGCAGCAGCCCGTCCAGCGCACCCAAGGTCGGCGCCAGCTCGCCGAGTTCGGTGAGCCGCCCGGCCCGGCCGCCGCTCAGCACGGCGGCCCTGACGACCGAGCGTTCCAGGCAGACCGCCGCGTGCGCCGCGGCCTCGGACAGCTGCTGCCCCAGCCCGGTGAGCTCGTCGTCGTCCAGCTCCGCCAGCCTGGCCCCCACCGCCTCGGTGAGCAGCGCGGCCTGCCGCGCCTCGGCCAGCACATCCGGTACGTGCCTGGCCTCGGCCAGGGCGTGCCGGGCCCTCTTGATCAGTCGCAGCGCCTCCATGGCCGCCACTCCTTCCGCTCGCTGTCGCCGTGGGACCACGACCGCCGGAGGGGCGGTCAGGTGGTCACGGCGAAAGCGTGCGGCGAAGTCGGCGAGGCCGCATCCGTCATCGGGAAAGCTGTGGACAAGTCCGGGGCTGTGGATAACTCCCGTCCCTCACAAGGACTATTCGTCCACGTCCGGGTTGACACCCGCCCCGTCCGGGTCGGCGTCCGCCGGTCCGTCCGGCACCGGGAAGCGGAGCTCGTTCCGCTCGATCTTGGCCGCGAGGGCCTCCAGCGGATCCACCCCGACCACCGTGCAGAACTGCACCAGGTACGCGAGGACGTCCGCGACCTCGTCCCGCACCCGGTGGGCCCGCTCCGGCTCGGACATCACCGCGGCCGCCTGCTCGGGCGTCAACCACTGGAAGATCTCCAGCAGTTCGCCGGCCTCCACGCTCAGCGCGGCCGCCAGGTTCTTCGGCGTGTGGAAGGGCTCCCAGCGCCGGGCCGCCGCGAAGTCCGCCAGCCGCTGCCGCAGGGCCTCCAAGGTCGGCCCGGTGGGCCCGGTGGGCCCGGCCGGTTCCCCCGGCCTCGTCACTCGTTCGTTCACCCGTCCAGGTCTACCTCACCCGTCCACCTCGTCCGCCCCCGGGTCCGCGCCGTCCCCGCGCCCGCACTGGGCCGGCACCCGGGTCGTCTCGGGCCGCAGCACGGTGTGCCCCGAGTCCGGGTCGCGCCGGCACTCGACCAGCACGGCCGCGCCCGACCGCGGTTCGGCTGCGCCGAGCGCCTCCCGCGCCGCGGCCGGCTCCTGAAGCGCGGCGAGGACGCGCAGCTGGTTGCGCCCGGACATGTCCCGGGCCAGCCGTAGCAGTGAGGCGGTCTGTTCGGTGGCGAGCCCGGCGCCGAGGTCCTCGGCGAGCACGGTGAGCTGCCGGTGCGCCCACGGCACCTCGGCGGCCACGTCGAGGTCGAGCACCCCGGCCCCGGTGAGCAGCACCGCGGCGAACGCGAGGTGTCGCAGCATGCCGTCGGAGGCCTGGTCGGCCCCGGTGCGCCCGAGGACGCCTTCGTCGAACACCGCGAGGACCCGCTGGTCGGGCCCGCTGCCGCGGTGGGCGAGGGAGAGTCCGAGCAGCGGGTGCGGGGCGGCGGACTGGACGGCGCGCAGGAGCTGCCCGTAGCGGCGCGGGCATTCGTTGCCGAGCCGGGCGAGGACGGCGGAGATGTTGGCGGCGTTGCTGCGCAGCCGGGCCTGCGGGTCGGGCCGGGCCCAGCCGCGCATGAGGGCGGGGACGGGGTGGACGGGGAAGACCTCGCGCAGCGCGGTGAGCAGGTCCTCGGTGGCGGCGAGGACCTGCCGTTCGCCCGGGGAGGAGCCGGCCACCCGGAGCGGCAGTTGCGCGGTGATCATGGTGCCGCTGGGGAAGGGCGCCCGGATGTCGCCCTGGCGGGTGTCGTTGTGCCAGCAGACGTTGACGCGCCGCTTGCGGACGTCCTGTTCGCCGGTGTCGACGAGGGTGCGGCCGTCCAGGGTGAGCGATTCGCGGGCGATCCGCACCGGGCCGTCGGTGCGGACGACGACGTCGAGCCGGATGCGGCCGTGCGGGGAGCGGACGGTGCAGCCGAGGATGACGGCGTCGCGCCCGTGCGGGACGCACCCGGTCAGGCCGCCTCGGACGGGTTTGGCCAGGGGGCCGGTGCGGTCGGGCAGTCCGTCGAAGGAGTCGGCGATCTCCTCTCCGAGGGCGAGCCGGGAGAGCACGGCCAGTGCGTCGAGGGCGTTGGACTTGCCGACGCCGGCGGGCCCGTGCAGGACGGTGAGGGGCGCGAGCGGCAGGACCGCGCGCCGGTAGGACTTGAACGAGGTGAGCCGGAGCTCCTCGACGGTGGGACGTGTTACGGATGGCCGATCGGGCCCCGGGGCGCTCGGTCGGGGGTGGGCCGGCGCGGCGGGCCGGGTGGCGTCGCGGTTCACCCGTCGGACGTTAGCCGCAGGCCGGTCGGCAGAAACGTGCCTGCTCAGCAGATTCATCCCAACGTGGCGGCCACACCCCGCGCGCGCCCGACGTTCAGCGCCGGTAGGCGGCCACCGTCACGGAGGCGGTCACCTCGACCGGGTCCGGCAGCTCCGCGAGCGCGGCGGCCAGGCGGTCCGGGTCGGTGTGCCAGGCGCTGGGGCCCATGCCGACGACGGTACGCACGTCGTCCGGGCCGAGCCGCAGGGTGAACTCGACCTGCCGCTGCCCGGCAGGGGTCAGGTAGGGGCCGAGCTTCTCGTCGATCCGCCGCTGCTTCTCCTCGTCGACCGACAACAGGCCCAGCGCGCCGACGAGTTCGCGCAGGTGGCGGGCGGTGGGCGAGACCAGCAGCAGGGTGGCGCCGGGGCGCAGCACGCGGCGGATCTCGGGCCCGTTGCGCGGGGCGAAGACGTTGAGCATCAGCCCGGCGGAGGCGTCGCGCAGCGGCAGCGGCCGCCAGGCGTCGCAGACCACGGCACCGATCCGGGGGTGGGCCTTGGCGGCGCGGCGCAGCGCGAACTTGGAGATGTCGAGGGCGGCGCCGACGCGGCCGGGCAGGGCGTCGAGGACGTGGGCCAGGTAGTGGCCGGTGCCGGCGCCGAGGTCGGCGACGAGGCCTTCGGGGTCGGCGGCCGCGGCGGCCTCGGCGAGGGCGGCGACGATGGGCCGGTAGTGGCCGGCGGCGAGGAAGTCGGCACGGGCGGCGACCATCTCGGCGGTGTCGCCGGTGCCGGTGTGGGCGTCGCCGGCGAGGAGGCTGACGTAGCCCTGTTTGGCGAGGTCGAAGCTGTGGCCGGCGGGGCAGCGCAGGGCGCGCTCGTGCCGGGTGAGGGCCTGCGCGCAGTGGGGGCAGGCCAGGTAGTGCTCGATGTCCTGCAGCAACGTTCCGTCTTCTCTCGCCGTTCAGCCCGGGTGCCCGGGGGTTTCGCGGGTCCGGTGGCCCTGAGTAACCAGCCTAACGACCCCGCCCGACCCCGACGGCCTGCCCGGCCAGCCGACCTCGCCCCGGGTCCGCCGACCCCGACGGCCCCGCTGCCCGGCCTATCGGCCCCGCCGCTACCCGCTTATCGGCCCCGCCCCTGCGCGCCCGCGCCCGCGCTCCGCCGCGACGCGCAGGGCGAGGGCGGCAAGCGCCTCGGGCGCGCCGGGCCGGCCACGGATGCCGGGGAAGGCGTTGACGTCGACGATGACGGGTTCGGCGGGCCCGTCGAGCAGGTCGACGCCGTAGACGTCGAGCCCGAACACCTCGCCGACGCGCAGGGCGAGGGCGGCCCGGTCGGCGGGCGGTTCCCAGTCCTGTCCCTGCCCCGACTCCCCTTCGCTGTCGGCGAGTTCGGACCGCCGCCGGGCGGCGAACACCTGCCGGTCGATCACCCACAGCTTCTGGTCCCAGCCGGTCCCCGGGACGAACGGCTGGGTGACGACGGGCTCGTCGGGCCAGCGCGCGACGAGTTCGCGCAACCGGGCCGGGCCGTCGACCCGGGCGACCAGGTCGTGGCGCCGACTGTGCCGACTCTTGACGACGAACGGGTAGGCGGGATCGGCGAGTTCGGCGAGTTCGGCGAGCCGCCCGGCGTCGCGGGTGGCCGCGAAGGGCAGGTCGGCCGCGCGCGCGAGTTCGGCCATCCGCACCCGGTCCTGGCAGAGTTCGGTGGCCGCGGCCGAGTTGATGACGGGCGCCCCGCGCCGCTCCAACTCTTGTGCGAGTGAAAGGGATCGACGGGTGTGGGCCTTGAGCAGATAGACGTCGGCGAGCGCCGGCCCTGCCGGTCCAGCAGGGTCGACGATCGTCACCTCGTGCCGGTCCGCCAGCAGGGCGGCGGTCGCCGCGAGCACCGGGTGTCCGGGGTCGGCGGTGATCAGGCCGATCCTCATATCGCCCCGCCCAGGCCAGCCCCACCCAAGCCGGCCCCGTCAAAGCCGGCTCCGCCGAACTCTCCACCACCGAAGCCAAGTTGCCCGTACCCCGCGCCACCGCCCGCCGGCACCAGTGCGGGCGCGGGCGCCGACACGGCCGTCCCGCTGCGCGCGAGCCGCAGCACCGCCCGGGCGACCCTGGCGACCGCGTCCGGCACCTGGCGGAAGCTCGGGAAGTCGTTGATGTCGACGACCACCGGCCCGTCCGGCCCGAGCAGCACGTCGACGCCGTACAGGTCGAGCCCGAACACCTCACCGACCTGCGCCGCGATCCGCGCGACCTCCCCGGGCAACGGGACCTGCCGTTCGCGTACGTCCTGCCCGGGGTGGAGCGGGGAGGAACGTTCCGTCGCGAAGAGCTCGCCGTCGACGCAGTACACCTTGAGGTCGGTGCCGGAGTTGGGCACGTAGGGCTGGGCGATCAACAGCCCCTCGTCGGCGAGTTCGGGGCCGAGGTCGAGGAGGTGGTCGGGGCTGGGCACGAGCCGGACGGCCCGCCCGGAGCTGCCGTCGGCGGGCTTGACGACGAGCGGGTACTCGGCGGCCGGGATCTCGGCGAGCCGTTCCCAGCGGGCGGTGGCGTAGGTGACGGGGACGGGCAGGCCGCGGGTGCTGGCGATGACGGAGGCGAGCGCCTTGTCGCGGACGCCACGGATGGAGCGGACGTCGTTGACGGTGGTGAGGCCGACGGCGGCGGCCGCGTCCAGCAGGGTGAGCCCGGGCCCGCCGGAGACGGTCTTGAGCACCCAGGCGTCGTGGCTGCCGGCCCGGATCGCCTCGGATATCGCCATCAGCGAGTCCCCGGGGCGCAGCACGTCCACCCGGTGCCCCCATGCGGTGAGCTGGCGTGCCACGTCGAGCGGCATGCCGTCGTGCCGGTAGTGCTCCTCCACCAGAAAGCAGAGCCTCATGGGCCTGTCTTCCCCCCTTGCCAAGCCGAGTGCGGACGTCCGCCGTCCCCCTTCGGCAGAGCTGTAAAGGCATCAGCATGCCACGCGGTATACGCACAAGATCGCTGCGAGCCGGTAAGCGTTCAGCAACAATCAGGCGCCCGCACCGCCCCGGCCCTTCGCCACCCCCGGCACGAAGCACCGCCGCCGCCCGCCACCGCCCCCGGCACGAGGCACCGCCACCGTCCGTCACACCGTCACCGGCGCCCCCGGCACGAAGCCCGGGAACAATGCGGTGGCGGGCCGCCGACGCCCCTGCTTGGATGCACGCCGTGACTTCTGTTGATCATGCCCCCGACCACTCCCTCCTCGACGCGATCGAGCGCTACTACGACGCGGTGCCGCGCAGCGCCGCACGGGCCGAGGACTTCGGCCCGCTGACCCTGTTCGTCCGCGAGGGCGCGGGCTGGCCCTACTACGCCCGCCCCACGCTCGACCACGACGGCCCCGCCACCACCGCCGAGGACGTCCTGCGGGTGCTGGCCCGCCAGCGGGAGCTGGGCGAGCCGGAGGCCTTCGAGTGGGTGGCCGAGCGGAGTCCGGAGCTGCGGGCCGCGGTGGAGGCGGCCGGGCTCGCGGTGCACGAGCACCCGCTGCTGGTGCTGGGCCCGCAGGACGAGCCGGCCCCGGCGCCCGAGCTGCCGGAGGAGGTGCGGGTGGAGGTCCTGGGCGCGGATGCGCCGGAGCTGGCGTCGGCGGTCGCCGTTCCGCACCTGGCGTTCGCCGAGCCGGGCACCGGCGTGGGCGCCGTGGGCGCGGCCGAACTGACCGAGGCCGCAGGGCAGTTGACGGCGGAGGGCGCGGTGGGGCGGATCGCACGGCGGATCACCGACGGCGCCACCGTGCTGGCCGCCGCGGTGGAGGACGGTTCCGCGCTGTGCGCGGGCCAGCACAATCCGGTGGGCGCGGTCACCGAGGTGGCCGGGGTCGGGACGCTGCCGGTTGCGCGGCGGCGCGGGCTGGGTCTGGCGGTCACCGCGGCCCTGGTCGCGCACGCGCGGGCGAACGGCGTGCGGACGGTGTTCCTGTCCGCCGCCGACGAGGAGGTCGCCCGGATCTACCGCCGGGCGGGTTTCCGCCCGTTCGCGACGGCCCTGATCGCCGAGCCGGCCCCGGACCGGCCCGGCGACTGACCCGCAGACCGGCCGACCCCCCAACCACACCAACGAGAGCCCTCAGGAACGGACGACGAGGACGACGCGACCGGGCAGGAGCCCACCCGGTCAGTCGTCGTCCTCGTCCTCCGCCCCGCTGACGCCCTCCCCCTCGGCCTCGTCGACGACCCACCCCGCCAGTCGTTCGGCGACCCCGGACACGCCGAGCCGCCCCTCCCGGATGGCCCGGGCGAGGCTGCGCACCTCGCGGGCGGTGGTGGCGACGGTGCAGCCGCTGGCGACGAGGTAGGCGTAGGCGGCGGCGGTCGCGTAGAGCTCGTTGGTCTTCTCCAGGGCCGGCACCCGGATCAGCTGGTGCATCAGGGCGGCGGCGCGGTCCTGCGGTTCGGGGTAGACGTCGATGTCGAAGATCTCGGCCTGGTGCCGGGCGACGGCCGCGAGCAACGACCCGTAGTCGGTGACCTGCGGGTCACCGGGCGTGTACTGCTCGGCGGTCATGAGCAGCCACGAGAGGTCGACCTCCAGCTTCAACGGCGCACGTCCTTCAGGTCGCCCGGCTCCGCGAACTCGGCCAGGAAGGCCGTCTCGTACTCCTTCATGAACTGGGCGGCGGCGTCGACGAAGGCCCGCCCCGCCTCGCCCATGTCCTGCTGGACCAGGCGCTCGATGTACTGGTTCATGCTGATCCCCTGCTGCTCCGCCCGTTCCCGGGCCATCTCCGCGGTCGTGGCGTCCACCCGGACGTTCAGCTGCTTCTTACCCATGAATCTCAAGCTAGCGCTGAAGTGCTAGCACAACAAGGGCGCACGCACGCCGGACGGAGCGCCCACCCCCACAGACGTGCCCCCCCACGGACGTTCCCCGCACGGACGCCGGGCGGCCACGCCCGCGGCAGGGTGCCGCAGGCGTGGCCGTCCGGGAGCGAACGCGGGTCCGGATCAGAACTGGGTGCTGACCGTCACCCCGCTGAAGTCCGTGTTGGCGTAGAGGCTGATGTAGCGGTAGCCGGCCGTCGGGTTGGTGACGGTGATGCTCTGCGTGCTGCCGGCGTTGGTGGAGGAGGCGGTGAAGGCGTTCGGCGAGGCCCAGGTGTCCGCGTTGTAGTACAGGTACGCGGTGCCGGTGCCGCCGGAGGTGCTGATCTTCAGGGTGCTGACGCCGGCCGGCAGGTAGACGTACAGGTAGTCGAGCCCGCCGGCGGTGGCGGTGAGGTTGGACCGGGAACAGTTCTGGCCGAGCGCGTCGGTGCGCGGGTCGATGCAGGTCGGCAGGGTGGTGCCGCCGCCGGTGCCGGTGGTGACGGTGACCGAGGCCGGGGTGCTGGCGGTCCTGCCGGTGGCGTCGGTGACGGTCAGGGCGACGGTGTACGTGCCCGCGGCGGCGTAGCCGTGGCTCGGGTTCCGCTGGTCGGAGGAGGTCCCGTCGCCGAAGGTCCAGTGCCAGGCGGTGATCTGGCCGGGGCCGGTCTGGACGGACTTGTCGGTCAGCGTGACGGTGGCGCCGTTGACGGCCTGGCCGAACAGCGCGGTCGGGCCGGCCGCGTAACAGGCGCCGGCGGCGCAGCCGTCGAGCCAGGCGTCGAAGTCGGCGTCGTAGCCGGTGCCGATGCCGTTGTAGACCGCGTAGCCGCCCTGGTAGTCACCGGTGCGGAAGTGGCCGAGCATGGCGTAGACGTCGGCCGGGTGCTTCTCGAACATGTACCGGACGGCGAGGTAGCCCCACGGGTAGGTGCGCACCGAGTCCGAGTTGCCGTACGTGTTCTGGAAGACGGTGCTGAGCTTGTAGGTGTGCTTGGCGGCCTCGGCCATCGCCTGGGTGTCGGTGGTGCCGCGGTAGGCGTAGGACTCGTACTCGGCGACGCCCTCGATCCACCAGATGTCGGGCACGGAGATCTCGGTGGAGAAGTTGCCCTTCATGTCGTAGATGCCGTCGAGGTAGTGCGTGTACTCGTGGTTGAGGTTCCACACGTTGGCGGTGAAGCCGTCGTTCCACGACTTCTGGTACATCACGCACACGGCGCGGTTGTTGGGGTCGGTCGGGTCCATGACGGTCTGGCCGCCGTTGTCGGTGGAGTTCCCGAAGATCGCCCAGGAGTAGTTCAGGTAGTCGGCCTGGTTGGCGAAGACCGCGAGGGTCATGTTCTTGCCGTACGGGTTGACCGGGCCGTTGTCCTTCACCAGGTTGTGGAAGAAGGTGTCCTCGCCGCGCAGGCTGGTGCAGACGGCGGCCAGGTCGGCGGGCGACAGCGACTCGGTCAGGATGGTGCGGTTGTCGCAGACCAGCTGGTTCGGCAGCACCGCCGCGGTCAGCTTCGCCGGCAGGTCGCAGGTGCCGTAGTACGAGCACTGGCCGGGGTCGAAGGCGTTGGCCTGGTAGGCGGTGTGGACGTACAACGGGCCGGTGACGCCGGTGATCTGGGCGCCGTCGAGCACCGCCTTGACCTTCCCCTTGACCGCGGCCTCGACGACGGGGCCGTCGCCGGCCATCCGGCCGAGGTCGTTGCCGGCGTTGACGTCGAGGTAGGCGTTGGCGGTGCCGAGCAGGTCCTTGTGGTTGAGCGCGAAGTCGCCCAGGACGGTGCCGATGCTCGGGTCGGCGCCGACCGCGCTGACGAAGTCGCTGTTCCAGTTGCCCCGCCACAGCGGCGCGGACAGCACGGCGTTGACCGCCTTGAGCATCTTCGGGAAGGCGTTGTACGAGTTGTTGTAGCTGGTCAGCACCTGCTTGTAGACGCCCAGGTAGCTGCCCTGCAGGTTGGCGCTGTCGGTCAGGACCAGCACCTCGTTGAGCACGGTGCCGTTGTTGTCGGTGACGTCGGTCCAGTGCCGGCCGGCGAAGAAGGCGTCGAGCCCGGCCTTGGAGGCGGCGGTGAGTGCCGCGTCGTAGGGGCCGACCGCGTCCGCGTTGTTGGACTGGACGTAGTACCCGGCCCGCAGGAAGAGCACGAGCTGCAGGATGCCGGTGGAGTTGTCCCCGGTGTAGTTCGCCGCCAGGCCCTGGTAGGCGTTGGCGACGGTGAGCATCTGGGATTCCTTGAAGATCCTGCCCGCGTCGGTGCCGGTGACGTTGAACAGCGTGTTCACGCAGTCCGTGGTCGAGCCTTCGAGGAAGGAGACCAGGTCGGCACCGCTGCGCCCGCCGAAGTCGGCGGGGGTGCAACTCGGCGCGGCGACACCGGCCGTACCAGCGGCGGCGCGGGCCGTACCAGCGACGGCACCGGCCGAACCGGCAGCGGCGCGGGCGGAACTGCCCGGCTGGGCCGCGGAGTTGCCCGGCTTGGCCGCGGGCGCGTGCGGCTGGGCCGGACGGGGCGCGGTCTGCACGGCGGTGCCGGCCGGCTGGCCCATCACGACCTGGCCCAGCAGCGCCGGCGGCAGCGGCTTGGCGGCGGGGGCGGCGGCCTCGGAGGGATCGGCCGCGAGGAAGGCCCCCAGCGGCTTCGGGACGGCCGACGCGGCGTCGGCCGTCGCCGGGGCGGCGGCGGACGACCGGGCGCCGGCCGGCGGCTGGGCGGCCGGTCCGGACGCGGCGAGCGCGGGGACCGGCAGCAGGGTGGCGGCGGTGGCACAGCCGGCGACGACGCCGGCCATGAGCGTGGGGAGGGGTATGCGAAGGCGCACTGCGGGGTCCTTCTCCTGTGGGGGAGGCGACTGGACGACTGCCGAGGCATGGGGGAAGTCGACGTGATCCTGCCATCGGGCGACCCGCCAGAACAATGTCACAGGTCATATGACATCTACCGCGTCCGGCATAACACCGCCCCACCGGGACCGCCCGCCCGCCCCCGCCTCGCACCACGGCCTGACCCAGCCTCTCCACCGCCGGACCCGACCGTCCCGCCCCCCGACCCGGCCTCCCTACGGCCGGACCGGCCGGTACGTCCGCGCCGCCCAGGCCTGGAAGGTCGGCGAACTGGCGATCAGGTCCCGGTAGGCCGCGGCCGCCGCGCCGAACAGCGTCTCCACCACCTCGCCGCTCACCCCGACGGCCCGCCAGGCCAGCAGGTGGCGGACCCAGATCGGCGTCCCGGCGAGCGGCTTGACCACCACTTCGGCCAGCGGCCTGGTGGTCGCCTGGACGACGGAGATCCCGAGCCCGGCGGAGATCATCTCCTGCAGCTCCAGCCGGCCGCCGAGGAACTCGTGGACGGTCGCCGGGGTGAAGCCCGCCGCGGCGCAGGCGCCGTAGAACACGCCGTGCCAGCCGGCCCCGTCGTCGGGGGTGAGGAACCAGTCCTCCTCGGCCAGGTCCACCAGGGCGATCTCGGTGCGGTGCCGGAGCCGGTGGCCCGCCGGGAGTGCGACGAAGGCGGGCTCGGTGACGATGCCGCGGTGCGCGACGGCCGGCGAGTGGCGCAGTTCCCGGCCCGGGTAGTCGACGGCCACGGCGGCCTCCGCGTCGCCCTGCTCCAGCAGGTCGACGATGTCCGACGAGCGGTAGACGGAGGTCACCGTGAAGCGCTGGTCGGGCCGCTGGTGCCGGGCCCTGGTGACCAGTCCGGGCAGGATCGGCGAGATGGTCGCGGCCAGGCGCAGCTCCTGGCGGGCCGGCTCGCCGGGGGCCGCCGGGCGGCGGCCGAGGCAGTCGGCGCGGGTGAGGAGGTCGCGCGCGGCGGCCACCACCTCGACGCCGAAGCAGGTCGGCGCGACGCCCACGGCCGTGCGCTCGAACAGCGGCGCGCCCAGGTGGCGTTCGATCCGGCGCAGTTGCGTACTGGTCGCGGGCTGCGAGGCGCCGAGCAGGACGGCGGCCCTGCCGACGCTCCCGGTGTCGGCGATGGCGCACAGCACGCGAAGGTGCCGCAGTTCCAGCTCCATGACCCTCCCCCTCACGCAAGGGCCGCACCCTCCCGGCCGACCGCTCCGGGCGGGAGGGTGCGGCCCCGGCGGTGGCTGTGCAACAGCACACATGACATGTCGGCCGCTCACCTTCGCCCCGCGCGAATCACCTCGTCAAGCCCCCTCCGGGAGCCGAACGGCGGCGCCGGCAACCGCCTTTACCGGCGCATTGCGTCCCCCTGACCACTCCCTGACCCACACCCCGGCGACCGCCCTGCCCGCACCCGCCACCCCGCCCAATGCCGCCCGACGCCGCCCCGCCGGGGCGAGCGAGACTTGAAGAGTTCTTCACCTTCCGAGACTCTGAACTCTCCTGAGCGTTCCGCGGAGCGGCACCGACCGGTCTGGAGGCCGGCAATGACAGCCATGTTCGACCAGGAGCTGCGCGAGCAGCTCGCCCAGGCCCGCCGGGACCTCGCAGCGGCCCGGGCCGAAGGGGACGCCGACGGCGTCCAGGCGTACGAGGGCCGGATCGCCGGACTGCTCCGGCTCGCCGCCCAGCACGGGATCGACCTTCCGCACAGCGCCGACGAGGAGGAGCACAACCGGCCCTGACCGTCCCGCACCGGAACGGCGAGGAGGGGGGGGCCCGCGGGGGCGGGGGCGCCGCCGGCGACGGGGGCGGCCGGGGCCCGGCTGCGGCGGGCAGCCCCGGACCGCCGCGCCCCCCCCCGCCGACCGCGCGCCCCGCCCCGCT
>NZ_JBHXML010000060.1:0-26680 GCF_042720345.1 Kitasatospora sp. NPDC058478
CCCCCCCCCCCCGGGGGGGGGGGGGCCCCCGCAGCGCCCGCGCCCCCCCGCCCGCCGGCGGCGAATCAGCAGGCGGCTACTGCGCCTGCCCGGACTGCCCGGCCGGCGGCACCGGCTGCGCGTACGGGTTGTCCGGCACGGGCTGCGCCGGCGGAGCGTACGGCGCACCCTGCGGCGCGGCGCCCTGCGGCGGGACGGGCTGGCCGTACGGCGCCGCCTGCGGGGCGTTGGGGTCGTACGGCGCCGGCTGCGGGGCCGGCTGCTGGTTCTTGGCGTTGCCGCGCTCGACGATCGCCTTCACGGAGCTGGCGATCAGCGCGATCGGGAGGATGAACGCCTTGAGGAAGATTTCGTACCGGCCGCCTTCGAAGACGAACGCGAGGTAGTAGGCGTACCCCAGGAATCCGAGGCCGGCGAGGACGTTGAGGATTCGCCAGCCGACCTTCAGGCCGCTACCGGGATTGACCGCTCCGAGGACCAGCATGGCGGCACCGCTGATCGCGAGCGCGACGACGTACCAGGAGAAAAGCGGCTCGGCGCTGAAATTGAGATTGTTCAAGGGGGGATTCCTGTGGGACGGGGGATAAGACGGTGAAGCCTTTGGGGCGACAGCGCAGGTTACCGGAGGCGGCCGACATTCGGCGTCGCCTTTTCATCGCGGAGTCGTCGCACCCCGACGGAACGGCAATTGACGGGGTGGGAAATGACTGACTATGAGGTGCTGCGGGTCTTTTGCGGCCCCGGCGGCGAGTGCGGGAACGCACTCGCCGTGGTGCGGGAGGGCGGGCCTCAGCGGGTGGGGGGCGTGGGCTCGGCGTAGGCGCGGGCGCGCGCGACCGGCGGGCCGACCAGGGTGGTCACCTTCGGCGCGGGCGCGGCCCCGGACGCGGGCACCGGCATCCGGACCCGCGGCCGCCGGTCGCGCAGCAGCCGCCGCAGGCCGGGGACGAGGGCCAGGTGGGTGATGGCCACCCCGATCACGGCGAGCAGTATGTGGTCGACGTTGAGGACGTGCCCGGGCGTCCAGGAGGAGAGGAACTCCAGGCCGGTCGCCAGCAGGGCGGAGGCGCCGGTGGTGCGTAGGAAGGACGGCAGCCAGGGGGCCCGCAGCCGGCCGCCGGCCAGCGGGAGCAGCACGCCGAGCGGGGCCAGCAGGAGGAATTCGCCGACCACCTGCCAGCCGGTGGAGGAGCGGAGGGAGGCCAGTGGCGTCAGGTTGGTGTCGTACACCCAGGGAACCGGCAGCGGCCTCAGCACCACCAGCCAGAGGACGAGGGCCAGGTGGCAGGTCAGGCCCGCCAGTCCGGCTGTTCGAAGGGGACGGTGGACGGCCGCCGCCGGCCGGTTCCTGGTCCGTGCGCCGGAACGCTCGTCGCGTGTCCTGGTGCCATCTCGCTGCACGGGGGGAAGGACGTGGAGCGGTGGCGCGGTGGTTCCCCCCGGGCGTGAACATTCCGGGGCGCGCCCCCGGTCGCCCGCCGCCCTGGGGCCGAACGGGCGGGGCGACAGGCAGGCAGACGGACGACGGGCAGGCGGGACTACCGGCAGGGCGCCGCGGTCGGCACCGCGCCGAACACGTTGTCGGCCGGCGGGGTGGCGGGCACCACCGTGGGCGACGGGCTCGGGCTCACACCGGCCTTGGCGGCGCCGCGGGCCGGCGGGGTCGGCGTGGGCGCCGACGGCGTGGCCAGGGCGGTCGGTATGTGCGGGGCGGTCGGGCAGGCCGTCCGGCTGGCCGGGGCGCCCGCGTCCACCGGGACGGCGGTCGGCCGGATGCCGCAGCCGGAGGCGAGCGCGAGCAGCAGCAGGGCGCCGGCGGTGCGGCGCAGGGCGGTGCGGGTGGGGGCGGTCACGTGGCGTCCTTGTCCTGGGCGGAGTCGCCGACGGGGCCGTCACCGGTCTCGCCCTCGTTCGGCAGAGGCGGCGGGGCCAGCGGCAGCGTCAGCGTGAACACCGCCCCGACCTCCCCGTTCGCCGCCGTGATCGTGCCCCCGTGGATCTGTGCGTTGGCCATCGCGATCGACAGCCCCAGGCCGCTGCCCTCCGAGCGGGCCCGTCCCCGGTCCGCCTTGTAGAACCGGTCGAAGACGTGCGGCAGCACGTCCTCGGGGATGCCCGGGCCGCTGTCGGAGACCTCGATGACGACCGAGCCCGCGGTCTGCCGGACCTTGACCCGCACCGGGGAGCCGCCGTGCTTGAGCGCGTTGCCGATCAGGTTGGCGAAGACCACGTCGAGCCGGCGCGGGTCGACCACGGCCAGGATGCCGCGCGGGGCGTCCAGTTCGACGGCGTCGTACCAGGCCCGGCCGTCGATGCAGGACATGATCAGGTCGGCCATGTCCACCTCGTCGGCGACCAGCTTGGCGGTGCCGGCGTCGAAGCGGGTCACCTCCATCAGGTTCTCCACCAGGTCGGACAGCCGCCGCGTCTCGCTGACCACGAGCCGTACGGCCGGCGCGATCATCGGGTCCAGCGACTCGGCCTCGTCCTCCAGGATGTCGGTGACGGCGGTCATCGCGGTCAGCGGCGTGCGCAGCTCGTGCGACATGTCGGCGACGAACCGCCGGCTCTGCGCCTCGCGCGCGCTCAACTCCTCGACCTGCTCGTGCAGCGACTCCGCGGCCCGGTTGAACGTCCTCGCCAGGTCCGCGAGTTCGTCCCCGCCCTCGACCTCCAGCCGGGTGTCCAGGTGTCCCTGGCCGAGCCGTCGGGCGGCGTCGCCGAGCCGCTTGACCGGCCGCAGCACGGTCGACGAGGCGGCCTGGGCGAGCAGCGCCGAGCCGATCAGCGCGAGCAGCGTGGCGATGGCCAGCGACCAGCCCAGCGTGTTGAGGTCCTTGCGTTCGTTCTCCAGCGACTTGAACATGTACGCCGTCGGGCCGGTCGGCACCACCTTGGTGCCGCCGATCAGGAACGGCTGGCCCGCCAGGTTCTGCCGCTGCCAGTACAGGTGGTACGGGTACGGGTTGTTCTCGGTGACCTCGCGCTGCCGGGCGACGGTGGACTGCAGCGCCGCCGGGACGTCGGCCAGCGTGAACTGCCCCGGGTCGGAGGAGGCCGTGCACTCCGGGTGCGCCGGGTCGGCCACGACCACGTCGTAACTCAGCCCGGAGCTGGCGACGGTGGACGCGAGCGCGGTCAGGTCCGGGCAGCTCGCGTTCAGCGGCAGCTCGGAGACGTTGCGGCTGAGCGAGACCCGGAAGTCGTTGAGCGCGGTGTCCTGGGCGCGCTTGAGCACCGCGTCGCGGTTGAGCCAGTAGGCGATGCCGGAGGCCGAGACGGCGGCGAGCAGCGCGACCGCCGCGAACACCGCGATCAGCCGTACCCGCAGGGAGCGCAGCCTGCGCCACGGGCCCGCGGCGAAGCGGCGGGCCGTCGTCTGATGATCAGTCACAAGAGCCTGTCGTCGTACGGAAGTTCAGGGAGTTCAGGGAGTTCAGGAATTTCGGGCGGCCCAGGCGGATCGGGCGGGCGGCAAACAGGAGGACGGGAAGCAGGAGGACGGCAGACAGGAGGACGGGAGCGGAACTCAGGCCGGCGGGTCCAGCCGGTAGCCCACCCCGCGGACGGTGCGGATCAGGGTCGGCGCGGACGGCACGTCCTCGACCTTCGCCCGCAGCCGCTGCACGCAGGCGTCCACCAGACGGGAGTCACCCAGGTAGTCGTGCTCCCAGACCAGCCGCAGCAGCTGCTGGCGGGAGAGCGCCTGGCCGGGGCGTCGGCTGAGCTCCAGGAGCAGCCGCAGCTCGGTCGGGGTGAGCTGGAGGTCCTGCCCGTCCTTGGTGACGGTCATCGCTGCCCGGTCGATCACCACGGTGCCGTACGCGGAGGAGTCGGAGCTCTCCCGCTCGCCGCGCCGCAGCACGGCCCGGATCCGGGCGTCCAGGACCCGCGGCTGCACCGGCTTGACCACGTAGTCGTCGGCACCGGACTCCAGGCCGACCACCACGTCGATGTCGTCCGAACGGGCGGTCAGCAGGATGATCGGCAGCTGGTCGGTGCGGCGGATGCGGCGGCAGACTTCGAAGCCGTCGATTCCGGGCAGCATGACGTCCAGCACGATCAGGTCGGGCCGCTGCTCCTTGAAGAGCCTCAGACCGTCCTCGCCGGAGGCGGCGGTGGCCACACGGTGGCCCTGGCGGGTGAGGGCGAGTTCGAGGCCGGTCCGGATGGCGTCGTCGTCCTCGATCAGAAGGAGGAAAGGCACGGCCCCATTTTGGCCCACTCGAAGCGTCGAATCACCCCCAGGACCGGTCACCGACCGTATGGGAACCGGAAGGAGCACTACCGGCGTCCGGTACGGAGGGAGGCGGACCGGGACGAAAGGCCCGCCCCTGTGACACCCCTGTGACAGTCGGCGGACAGCGCCATCACAACCGGCGGGCAAGATTTTCCATGTCGCCGCAGGACAGCGGGCCAACCCGGCCGGCTGGAAGGCGGCAACAGGAACCGCTCGTACCGACCCAGGGGGCGCACGATGAACGCCATGCTTCAGACCCGGACCAACCCGGCTGTCCGCACCGCGCGTTCGTCAGCCACCGCCCCGCGGACCCGGTACGAGGTCAGGACCGACGAGAACTCCGGTGCCGTGACCGTACGGGGGTGCGCGCACAGCACCGGTGGAAACCCTGTCGCCCGCCGGGTGAGCGGCGGCGCCAGGACGGGGGAGCTGTTCGGGATCGGCCGGGTGGGGAACGCGGCCGACTCCGGCAACACCCTCACGCTGCGGGGGATCCTCCCCGTCCGCGTCGAGGGCAAGGACGCTCCGGCGGGGAACCGGGGCGTCGGCGGGAACGGTCTGCGGACGGTCGGCTCGGGGGAGTCGGCCGGCCGCGAGGCCGCCGGTGCGACGCTGCTGCAGCTGAACCCGGTGGCGGCCCGCACCACCGAGGCGGGACGGGCGGACGCGCAGGGGGAGCACCCGGCCGTCGCGGAGGACCACATCACGGAGTTCACCGCGTACGTGCGTGAGCGCCGCGCCTCCCTGTACGCCACGGCGTACCACCTCACCGGTGACCGCTACGAGGCCGAGGACCTGCTGCAGAGCGCGCTCTTCAGCACCTACCGGGCCTGGGGCCGGATCACCGACAAGGCCGCGGTCGGCGGGTACCTCCGCCGCACCATGACCAACCTGCACATCTCCGCCTGGCGGCGCCGCAAGGTCAACGAGTACCCGACCGAGGAGCTGCCGGAGACGGCCGGCGACACCGACGCGATGGGCGGCACCGAGCTGCGCACCGTGCTCTGGCAGGCGCTGGCGAAGCTTCCGGAGAACCAGCGCACCATGCTGGTGCTGCGGTACTACGAGGGCAAGACCGACCCGGAGATCGCCGACGTGCTGGGGATCAGCGTCGGCACGGTCAAGAGCAGCATCTGGCGGGCGCTGCGCCGGCTGCGCGAGGACGAGCACCTGAACAAGTCGGGCGACACCGTCCGGGCGTTCGGCGAGCTGGTCGCCTGACGCGGACGCGGGTGACGCGAAGGAGTGGAACTCCCGTCGGGGGACGGGTAGCGGACGGTCGCGGTGCGTGGACGCCGGCTCGGGGGAGCGGTGAACACGGGGAGCCCGACGGCCGTTCGGGGAAGGCGACGGGCCCGGTGCGGGGGAGACGCACCGGGCCCGTCGTTCTTCGTGTCTTCGTTCCGCGTCGAGCCCCCGTCCGGAGCCGGCCCACCCGAACGGAGGACGGCCCCAACGGAGGGCGGCTCAAACGGAGCACGGCCCCAACGGAGGGCGGCTCAGACGGAGGACAGCTCCCGCCGCCCGGCCGCGGCACGGATCCGGCGCTCGGCCTCGGCCCCGGCGCACGGGTGGGAGCCCAGGGTGACCTGCCGCCCGACGATGGAGCGCTCGGCACGCATCAGCCGCCAGCCGCGGCGCAGCAGCACCGGCAGCGACTTGCGGCCCTCCCGGACGTCCCGGCGCAGCCGGCGCCAGGCCGTGGTGAGCGCGCCGTTGCGCAGGCACAGGGCATCGCCGAGCAGGCCCTCGGCGGCGCACTCGGCGGTGATCTCGGCGGCGAAGATGCCCTCGGCGATGAACGCGGGGGCGCCGTCCAGCTCCAGGGCGCGGGTGGCGATCCGGCCGTTGTCCGGGATCGAGTACACCGGGACGTCGGCGCGGCCGGTCTCGTACAGGCTGCGGATCGCGGCGACCGCCTGGTCGCGGTGCCAGGCGAGCGGGGAGTCCCAGTCGACCGCGCCGTCGGGCAGCAGCGGCAGGGTGGGGTCGTCCCCGTCCTTGTAGAAGTCGTCCAGTTGCAGGACCGGCAGCCCGCTGCGCTCGGCGAGCGAGGACTTCCCGGAGCCGGAGGGGCCGGACAGCAGGACGACCCGGGCGTGGGTCGTCGGCACAGGATTCAGCGGGTCGTCACTCACGGGACACCAGTCTGACGCATCCGGGCCCGATGCCGAAACCCGTCGGATCACACCTTCTGCGGGCCCCGCGGATCGGCGAGCCGCAGGACGGCGGCGAAACGGCGTCGAAACGGCACGGAAAGGCGACGGACCCGCGCCAGGGGGGGAGAGGCGCGGGTCCGTCCAATGACCGTCCGGGCCCTGGGGGGGAGAGGGCACTGGGGACGGCCAGTCTGTGGAGTTGTTACTCGGTGGTCGACGGGGCGGTCAGATCCCCATCGGGTGCCAGACCGTCTTCGTCTCCAGGAACGAGAGTAGCCGGTCGGTACCGGGCGCATTGGTCCAGTCCTGGGCGAACGGGTCCAGCTCCGGACGGACCACCCTCTTCAGGGTATCCGCAGCGGCCGCTTCCAGCGCCTGCGCCGCGCCGGGGCCGTCGGCGGCGATCGCGCCGGTGAGGTCCACCGCGTTGACGTCCTGGTGCGAGGCCAGGGTGGGCGCGATGTCGGCGGTCCTGCCCGAGATGATGTTGACCACGCCGCCGGGGACGTCCGAGGTGGCGAGCACCTCGCCCAGCGACAGGGCCGGCAGCGGGGCGTCCGCGGCGGCCGCGACCACGACCGTGTTGCCGGTGGCGATCGCCGGGGCGATCACCGAGACCAGGCCGAGCAGCGAGTGCCCGTACCCGGCCTGCGGGGCGACGATCCCGACCACGCCGGTCGGCTCCGGGGTGGAGAGGTTGAAGAAGGGGCCGGCGACCGGGTTGGCGCCGCCCGCGATCTGGGCGACCTTGTCCGTCCAGCCCGCGTACCAGATCCAGCGGTCGATCGCGGCGTCCACCAGCGCGGCGGCCTTCTTCGGGCCGATGCCCTCGGCGGCCGAGACCTCGGCGGCGAACTGCTCGCGGCGGCCCTGCAGCATCTCGGCCACCCGGTACAGCACCTGGCCGCGGTTGTACGCGGTGGTGCCGGCCCAGCCCTTGACCGCCGCGCGGGCGGCCAGGACGGCGTCGCGGGCGTCCTTGCGGGTGCCCAGCGGAGCGTTGGCGAGCCACTGGCCCTTGGCGTCCGTCACCTCGTACACCCGCCCGCTCTCGGAGCGCGGGAACTTCCCGCCGACGTACAGCTTGTAGGTCTTGAGGACGTCAAGACGCGTCGCGACATCAGACATCGAGGTAGGCCTCCAGACCGTGGCGGCCACCCTCGCGGCCGTAACCCGACTCCTTGTAGCCGCCGAACGGCGAGGTCGGGTCGAACTTGTTGAAGGTGTTGGCCCAGACCACGCCGGCCTTGAGCCGGCTCGCCGTCCACAGGATGCGCGAGCCCTTCTCCGTCCAGATGCCGGCGGAGAGGCCGTACGGGGTGTTGTTGGCCTTCGCGACCGCCTCGTCGGGGGTGCGGAAGGTCAGCACCGACAGGACCGGGCCGAAGATCTCCTCCTGGGCGATCCGGTGGGCCTGGCTGACGCCGGTGAACAGGGTCGGCTTGAACCAGAAGCCGGTGCCCGGGAGTTCGCACTCGGGCGACCAGCGGTCCGCGCCCTCGGCCTCGCCGGCGTCGGTCAGCTCGGTGATCCGGGCCAGCTGGGCGGCCGAGTTGATGGCGCCGATGTCGGTGTTCTTGTCCAGCGGGTCGCCGACCCGCAGGGTGGACATCCGGCGCTTCAGGGCGTCCAGCAGCTCGTCCTGGATCGACTCCTGGACCAGCAGGCGCGAGCCCGCGCAGCAGACGTGGCCCTGGTTGAAGAAGATGCCGTTGACGATGCCCTCGACCGCCTGGTCGATCGGCGCGTCGTCGAAGACGATGTTCGCGGCCTTGCCGCCCAGCTCCAGCGACAGCTTCTTGCGGCTGCCGGCCAGCTGCCTGGCGATCGCCTTGCCGACCGGGGTGGAGCCGGTGAAGGCGACCTTGTTGACGTCCGGGTGCGCGGTGAGCGCGGCGCCGGTGCGGCCGTCGCCGGTGACGATGTTGACGACGCCCTTCGGCAGACCGGCCTGGCGGCAGATCTCGGCGAAGCGCAGGGCCGTCAGCGGGGTGGTCTCGGCCGGCTTGAGGACGACGGTGTTGCCGGTCGCCAGGGCGGGCGCGATCTTCCACGCCAGCATCATCAGCGGGAAGTTCCACGGGATGACCTGGCCGGCCACGCCCAGCGGGCGCGGGTTCGCGCCGAAGCCCGCGTAGTCCAGCTTGTCCGCCCAGCCGGCGTAGTAGAAGAACCACGCGGCGACGGTCGGGATGTCGAAGTCGCGGGTCTCGCGGATCGGCTTGCCGTTGTCGATCGACTCCAGCACGGCCAGCTCGCGGCTGCGCTCCTGGATGATCCGGGCGATCCGGAACAGGTACTTGCCGCGCTCGCTGCCCGGCAGCGCCGACCAGTCGGCGAAGGCCTTGCGGGCGGCGGCGACCGCGCGGTCCACGTCCTCGTCGGTGCCCTGGGCGAACTCGGCGAGCACCTGCTCGGTGGCCGGGTTGACCGTCTTCAGGGCCTCGCTGCCGGAGGAGTCGACGAACTCGCCGCCGATGAAGTGGCCGTAGGAGGTGGCGATGTCGCCCGCGGCGGCGGGGGACTCGGGGGCCGGGGCGTAGGCGAAGAGGCCGGAGGCCTTCACGGGCTCCTCGATGTTCTTCTTCTTGGCCATGGTGATCAGTCCACCGTCACGTAGTCGGGGCCGGAGTAGCGTCCGGTGGTGAGCTTCTGGCGCTGCATCAGCAGGTCGTTGAGCAGGCTGGAGGCGCCGAAGCGGAACCAGTGCGGGCTCAGCCAGTCGTCGCCGAGGGTCTCGTTGACCATCACCAGGTACTTCATGGCGTCCTTGGTGGTCTTGATCCCACCGGCGGGCTTCACGCCGACCTGGACGCCGGTCTGCGCCTTGAAGTCGCGGACCGCCTCCAGCATCAGCAGGGTGACCGGCGGGGTCGCGTTGACGGCGACCTTGCCGGTGGAGGTCTTGATGAAGTCGGCGCCGGCCAGCATCGCCAGCCAGGAGACGCGGCGCACGTTGTCGTACGTCTGCAGCTCGCCGGTCTCGAAGATCACCTTGAGGTGGGCGCTGGTGCCGTCAGGGCGCTTGCACGCCTCCTTGACGGCGACGATCTCGTTGAAGACGTCGTAGTAGCGGCCGGAGAGGAAGGCTCCCCGGTCGATCACCATGTCGATCTCGTCGGCGCCCGCGGCGACCGCGTCGGCGGTGTCGGCGAGCTTCACCGGGAGGGCGGCGCGGCCGGCCGGGAAGGCGGTGGCCACCGAGGCGACCTGGATGTCGGTGCCCCGCAGGGCGTCCTTCGCGGTGGCGACCATGTCCGGGTAGACGCAGATGGCGGCGACGCGGGGGGTGGTCGGGTCGGTCGGGTCGGGGGTCCTGCCCTTGGCGCACAGGGCGCGCACCTTGCCGACCGTGTCCGCGCCTTCCAGCGTGGTCAGGTCGATCATCGAGATCGACAGGTCGATGGCGTACGCCTTCGCCGTGGTCTTGATCGAGCGGGTACCGAGGGTGGCGGCACGCGCCTCAAGGCCGACCTGGTCGACGCCGGGCAGGCCGTGCAGGAAGCGGCGGAGCGAGGCCTCGGACGCCGCAACGTCCTGAAGGCCGCTGCCCGCAACGCCGAGGGCATTGGCTGCAACAGTGGACATAGTCACCAGAGCAGCATATCTACGCGCGTAGTCGACCGCTAGGGGGCCTGCCTTTCGTGGCCGGACCGAGACCTCGGGGGAGGCGGAGGGGAGGCGGAGGGGAGGCGGAGGGGTGGCAGGGGGCGTGTACGGGCGGGAGGCGCGGAGACCGGCGACCGGGTGGTCCGGGGGCGGCATTCGATGCCGGACCGAGACCTCTCCGTGGGGGGCATGGGGCAGAATCGACGGCATGACCGATTCCCACGGCAAGCCCCGCAAGGGTTCCGCCGCCCCCGACGGGGATCCCGCGTACGCGGACCGCGTGTACCGCTCTGTCCCCGGTGTGATCTCCGGAGTGCTGCTGCTGGCCGTCGCCGCCTGGCTGATCGGCGACGCGGTGCTGAACGGGACGGGGAAGACGCCGTACGTCTCGCTCGCGGCGGTACCGCTGTTCGCCTTCCCGGTGATCGCCTACACGCTGCGCCCGGCGGTGCTGGCGGACAGCAGCCGGCTGCTGGTGCGCAACCCGTGGCGGACCATCACCGCGCCGTGGGCCTCGGTGGACGCGCTGCGCGCGGGGTACTCGGTCGAGCTGCTGGCCGGGGGCAAGAAGTACCAGGTGTGGGCGGTGCCGGTGTCGCTGCGGCAGCGCAAGCGGGCGACCCGGGCCCAGCAGCGCGGCGGCGCCGAGCACGCCTCCCGGATGGGGATGGTGTTCGGCCGCCAGACCAACCCGGTGGTGCAGGGCTCGCCCGACCCGACCCGCGCCTGGTCCGACCAGGTGACCAACGTGCTCCAGGAGATGGCCGAGCGCAACGCCCGCCGCCCCGACGCGGCCGGCCCGGTCGAGGTGGCGTGGTGCTGGTGGGTGATCGCGCCGACGCTGGCCGGCCTGGCCGCGCTGATCACGGTGATCGCGGTCTGAGTCGAAGCACGCGAGGGGCCCGCCGGTACGCGACCGGCGGGCCCCTTCTCGTACGGGCGGGCGTCAGACGGCGATGCCCGCGGCCTCGGCCAGGTCGCGCTTGACCGCTTCGAGCAGCTCGGCGGCCCGCTCGCGGGTGGCGGTGAGGTCGGCGGCGGTGGCGACCGGGAGGACGACCTCCAGGTAGCACTTGAGCTTGGGCTCGGTGCCGGACGGGCGGACCACGATGCGGGCCGAGCGGACGGCCTCGCCGGCCAGGTAGTAGCGCAGGCCGTCGGTGGGCGGCAGCTCGGCGGAGCCCGTCGACAGGTCGTCCGCGCGGGTGACCCGGAGGCCGGCCAGGACGGTCGGCGGCTGCTCGCGCAGCCGGCGCATGGCGTCGGCGATCAGCGAGAGGTCCTGCACGCGGACGGACAGCTGGTCGGTGGCGTGCAGGCCGTGCTCCAGCGCCAGGTCGTCCAGCAGGTCGGTCAGGGTGCGGCCGGACGTCTTGAGGGTGGCGGCCAGTTCGGCGACCAGCAGGGCGGCGGTGATGCCGTCCTTGTCCCGGACGCCCTGCGGGTCGACGCAGTAGCCGAGCGCCTCCTCGTAGCCGTAGCGCAGGCCCTCGGCGCGGGCGAGCCACTTGAAGCCGGTCAGCGTCTCGGCGTAGCCCAGGCCGGCGGCCTCGGCGATCCGGCCCAGCAGGGTGGCGGAGACGATGGTGGTGGCGAAGACGCCCTCGGCCTTCTTGGCGACCAGGGCCGCGCCGAGCAGCGCGCCGACCTCGTCGCCGCGCAGCATCCGCCAGCCGGAGGTGCCGTTGCCGCTGCCGGCCGCGTTGGCGAGGACCGGGACGGCCACCGCACAGCGGTCGGCGTCCGGGTCGTTGGCGATCACGATGTCGGGGCCGACCGAGGCGGCGGTGCGGAAGGCGAGGTCCATCGCCCCCGGCTCCTCCGGGTTGGGGAAGGCCACGGTCGGGAAGTCCGGGTCGGGCTCGGCCTGCTCGGCGACGACGGTGGGCGCCGGGAAGCCGGCCCGGCGGAAGGCGGCGACCAGGGTGTCGCGGCCGACGCCGTGCATCGGGGTGTAGACGACGTCGAGGTTGCGCGGGCTGTGCTCGTCGACGATCGAGACGGCCCGGGCCAGGTAGGCCTCGATGACGTCCTCGCCGAGCACCTCCCAGCCGTCCTCGGCGCGCGGGACGTCGTGGAGCGAGCTGATCGCGTCGATCTCGGCGGCGATCCCGGCGTCGGCCGGCGGGACGATCTGCGAGCCGTCGCCCAGGTAGACCTTGTAGCCGTTGTCCTGCGGCGGGTTGTGGCTGGCGGTCACGGTGACGCCGGCGGCCGCGCCCAGGTGGCGGACGGCGAAGGCGAGCACCGGGGTCGGCAGCGGGCGCGGCAGCAGCGCGGCGCGCAGGCCGGCGCCGACCACCACGGCGGCGGTGTCCCGGGCGAAGTCGTAGGACTTGTGGCGGGCGTCGTAGCCGATCACGACCAGGTCGCCCAGGTTCTGCTGCTTGACGTAGGCGACCAGGCCGGCGGCGGCCCGGATCACCACGGCGCGGTTCATCCGCATCGGGCCCGCGCCCAGTTCGCCGCGCAGGCCGGCGGTGCCGAACTGGAGCCGGTCGGCGAAGCGCTCGGCGAGGTCCGACCAGGCGAGCTTGCCGTCCGTCTCGGCCGCCGGGTCCTCGGCCCGGGCGAGCAGGGCGGTCAGCTCCTCGCGGGTCTGCGGGTCGGGGTCCTCGGCCAGCCAGGTTCGGGCCCGGGCGAGGAGGTCGGTGGTGGTTGCCTGCGTCATGGCTGCCTGCTCCATCGGGAAGTGCGTCGGTTGGTCGGCCGGAGGGTTCCGCAAAGAAGGGGTGGGCACATGCGGACGGGGCCCGCGGGGCGTGATCAGGGGATCACGGCCGCCCGAGGGCCCCGTCGCTCATGATTGTGCGCCTAGGCCCTGTCCGCCCGCCAAGACCGGCCGGACAGGGCCTGGCCGGGCGTCAGATCCGCTCAAGGACCTTCGCGAGCAGCTCGCCCATGCGCTCGGCGGAGGCCTTGCCGGCCTCCAGCACCTCGGCGTGGTTGAGCGGCTCGCCGGTGATGCCGGCGGCCAGGTTGGTGACCAGCGAGATGCCGAGCACCTCGGAGCCGGCCTCGCGGGCGGCGATGGCCTCCAGGGTGGTGGACATGCCGACCAGCTCGCCGCCGATCACCCGGGCCATGTTGACCTCGGCCGGGGTCTCGTAGTGCGGGCCGCGGAACTGGACGTAGACGGCCTCGTCCAGGCTCGGGTCCACCTCGTGGCAGAGCGCGCGCAGGCGCTTGGAGTACAGGTCGGTGAGGTCGACGAAGTTGGCGCCGACGATCGGGGAGTCCGCGGTCAGGTTGATGTGGTCGCTGATCAGGACCGGCTGGCCGGGGACCCAGCCCTCGCGCAGACCGCCGCAGCCGTTGGTCAGCACGATGATGCCGCAGCCGGCCGCGGCGGCGGTGCGCACGCCGTGGACGACGGTGGCCACGCCGTGGCCCTCGTAGTAGTGGTTGCGGCCGAGGAAGATCAGGGCGCGCTTGTCGCCGATCTTCACCGAGCGGATCGTGCCGGCGTGGCCGGCGACGGCGGGGGCGGGGAAGCCCGGGAGCTCGGTGACCGGGAACTCGGCCACGGTCTCGCCCAGGGCGTCGGCGGCCGGCACCCAGCCGGAGCCCATCACCAGGGCGACGTCGTGCCGCTCGGCACCGGTCAGCTCGCGCAGGCGCTCGGCGGCGGCCTGGGCGGCGGCGTAGGGGTCGGCGGAGACGACCGACTGAGGAGATGCGTTCACGGCTCCGAGGATAGACGGGATTCGACTACGCGCGTAGAAAATCCGGCGCGGCATGCCGGATCGTTACCCGGTTGACCCGAAAGCACAGCTCGGTGGCGCCTTTCGGGTGACGTCGCTCGTCGGTACGTACAAGTCGGTGCGGGGTCGGTGCGGGGTCGGTGCGGGGTCGAACCGCAGGCGGTGCGGGCCGGGCCCGGGTTCAGAGCCGCTTCGCGCTGCGCAGCCCCTTCGCGTACAGGCCGTTGTCGTCCAGCCGCGCGGTGCCGCCCTTGTCGCCGAAGGTCGGGCCGTCCGCCTCCTCCCGGCTGGAGATGTACCGGGGGTGGCCGTCGGTGTCCAGGCCCAGATAGATGCCGGTGTGGTCGAGCCGGGCGCCGGTGCGGGCGTCGATCTCGAAGAACACCAGGTCGCCGGGCTGGAGCGGGTCGATCGAGGCCGGCCGCAGGGTGGTGTCCGAGCCCGGCGCGGTGGTCAGCGGCAGCACCGGGACGCCCGGGCCGACCCGGGCCAGGCCGTTGGCGCTGCGCGGCAGGCCGGGGCCGGCCACGTCCTTGGAGAGCAGCGGGTAACCGGAGCGGTAGCCGTAGACCATCCGGACGTACCCGGAGCAGTCGAAGGCGCCGTAGCGCGCCTTGTCCGGCTGCTTGGCCACCTTGTCGGCGAACGTGTACGGCACGCCGAGGTAGTCGAGGAAGTCGGTCTGCTCCAGCCGCAGGTCGTTGCCCACCGAACCGTTCGGGTTGAGCGGGCCGAAGGAGGCGTCGCCCTTGAACCGCACGCCCTTGGCGTCCTTCTCCGGCGCCGCGCCGGCCAGGTACTGGGTGGCCACCGCCAGCACGTCGTCCGCGGTGGAGCCGAGCGACTGCTGGAACCAGGTGCGGAACCAGCCCTCCTGCTCGGCGCCCGGCCGCCACGGCTGCGGCATCAGCCGGACCCAGGTGTCGGTCACCACGGTGGCCGTGGTGGTGCCCGGCTCGGCGAAGGTGCGGCTCGGGCCGGCCAGGACGGCGGTGCGGGCGCTGTCGGTCAGGGTGGCGACCACGCCGCCGCGGGCGTCCCGGACCACCGTGCGGTCCGGTCCGCCCAGCCGCTCGTAGCGGTACTCGGCGGCGGTGCCCTGGGCAGGGCCCGGCACGGCGGCGGTGGTGATCAGCGGCGCGCCGCCGCCCGGGTCCGACGTCCGGTCGTGGTCGCGGTCGCGCAGCTGGACGGTGAGGTAGCCGCTGGCGGCCAGCAGGGCCACGGCGAGGCCGCCGCTGAGCAGGGACTTGCGGGTGACGGGCATCGGGGGGTCTTCCTGGGGGTTCCTGCGGGGATTCCTGGCGGGGGTTCCTGAACGGGGGGATCAGGTGCCGGGCAGGGCGCCGAGCAGGACGCCGGCGGTGAGCACCACGTAGTTGGCGAGCGTCACCGTGCTGGTGGCCATCAGGGTGGCCGCCCGGGGCTGGCGGACCAGCTGGTAGGCGATCAGGCCGGGGACGATGAACCCGAGCGTCTGGTTGGCGTACAGGGTGGGCAGTTCGCGCTGGAGGACCAGCATCACGGTGGCCTGCAGCAGCACGCCGATCAGCACCACGGCGGCGAACAGCCGCTTGCCGTACAGGATCACCAGCTTCTGGACCACCCGGGTGGCGAGGTAGGTCAGCACCGTCACGCCGATCACGATGGCCACCCGCTGGAGGTCCTCGACCAGGGTGAGGGCCAGCCAGCCGGGGGTGATCATGCCGCCGGGGGAGAGGTTGGTGGTCAGGTAGCAGACGAGCGAGAAGACCAGGCCGAGCGCGATGCCGATGGCGGCGATCTCGGGGGTGAGCTCGGTGGGGATCACTGCTGGTCTCCGTGGTGGGGGGTGCGGGGGTGGGGCTCGAACCAGGAGTCGGGGAGCGGTTCGGGGTGGTGGACGGGCTGGTACGCGGAGTCGTACGCCGGCTCGGGGTAGAGCGGTTCGGGCTCGTGGTACGGGAGTTCGGGGGCGTCGGGCGCGTCCGGGGCCTCGTCGGGGGCGAGCCGGGCCAGCTCCTCCAGGAACAGTTCGCCCTGGCCGTGGATGTTGCCGACGGCCACCAGCGAGGAGTCCGGCCCGAGTTCGGCCAGCAGTTCGGCGGTGAGCCGGGCCGGGTCGCGCTTGTCGCCGCCGAGGTCGACCACCCGGCCGGACCACCCGGCCGGGATGCCGTCCCGGGCGCTCCTGGTGGGGTGGCCGATCAGGAACACGGCGTCCGGGTCGAGCTCGGGCACGATCTGGCCCATCTGGCCGTTGCGCTCCACCCGGTCCGGGCGGCAGTTGATCACCACGTTGAGCGGGCGGTGGATCGCGCCCAGGCCCTCCAGCTGGCGGACGTTCATCAGCGTGGACTCGGGGTCGTTGGCGGCGAAGACGTTGGCGAAGCGCAGCCGCTTGCCGTCCTCGGTGCGGTAGCGCTCGACGGACAGCACGCCCGGGTCCGGCGGGGCCGCCCACATGCCCTGCAGCGCGGTCCGCCGCTCCACGCCGAGGAGTTCGGCGACGGCCAGGGCGATCGCCACGTTCTCCTTGAAGGTGAACCAGCTGAACCCGCGCAGCTCCTCGTCGGTGACCGACTCCGGGTCCACCACGATCAGTTCGCAGTTGCGGCGGGCCGCCTCCGCGCGCAGGATGTGCGCGCGCTCCTGCTCGGCGGTGACGCACACCCCGCCGACCGGCATCGAGCGGGACAGCGAGCGGGCGACGTCGTCCAGGGTCGGGCCCATCTCGGCGAGGTGGTCCTCGCGGACGTTGCACAGCACGCCGATGGTGGAGCGGATCAGCTTGGTCTGGTTGACCTCCTGGAGCGCCGGCATGACGGCCATGCACTCGATCACCAGGGCGTCCGGCCGGTAGGTGGCGGCGCGGCGGACGATGCCGATCTGCTCGACCACGTTGGCGATGCCGAACTTGCGGTAGACCGGCTCCTCGGTGGCGTCCGGGTGGATGAACCGGGCCGCCGTGCCGGTGGTCTTGGCGACCGTCACCAGCCCGCCGCCGCGCAGCGCGCCCGCGCAGAGCCGGGTGATCGAGCTCTTGCCGCGGATGCCGTTGACCAGCACCCGGGTCGGGATCTGTTCCAGCGCGGCGAAGTGCCGGCGCTGCTCGACGATGCCGGCCACCAGCAGCACGGCGCAGCACACCAGCAGCACGACGTAGAGGAAGAGCACGGGAGGTCCTTCGGGCGGGGCTCAGCGGGCGTGCGCGGGCACGGGGACGGACGCGGGGGCGGCGGTGCGGCGGGGGCGGGCCGGTTCCTGACGGACCAGCTCCTGGCGGATCAGCTCCAGGCTCCGGGCGACGGCGCCGACCTCGTCGTGGTGGACGGGGTAGAGCACCGTCCGGCGGTCCCCGGCGGCCAGCGCCTCGGCGCTCGCCGCGAGCCGGCGCAGCGGCAGGCCGACCGCGATGAACAGCCAGCCGAGGCAGAGCGCGGCCGCGGCCAGGCCGAGCATGCCGGCCAGCACGGCCCGCCGGTCGGCCCGGTTCTCGTCCAGGTGCAGCCAGGCCACCGGGTGGGCGGTGACCACCGACCAGCCCAGCTTGGCCACGCTGCCGTTGCCGCCGAGCGGGGCGGCGGCGAACAGCGCCGGGTCGCCGCCGCCGCGCAGCACCTCGGCGGCGGCCGACTTCCTCGCCTGGGCCAGCAGGGCCCTGGCGCGGCCCTCGGGCAGCTCGCCGAAGGAGCTGTAGCCCTCGTTGGCGGCGAGCACCCGCTGCCGGTCGTCGACCAGCCAGACCCGGCCGAGGCCGGGGCGGACCAGCAGCCCGCTGAGGAAGTCCGTCTTGAACTCGCCGATCAGCACGGGCCCCGGCGGCTCGGCGGCGCCCTCCGCCTCCGCCTCCGCCTCCGCGTCGGCGGGGGCGGCGGTGAGGGCCGCGCGGGCGGCGATCCGGGGCTCCCGGCCGGAGCTGTTGAGCAGCAGCACGCCGCTCGCGCCGAGGGCCTGCGGGCCGGTGCGGTGCGGGGTGTCGCCGGCGTGCGCGAGGACCTCGCCGTTCGCGCCGAGGACGTACAGCGCGCGGTAGCGGTCGTGCTCGGCGAGGGTGGCGCGCAACAGGGCGTCGGCCTTGCCGACGGAGGCGCCGGCGAGTTCGGGGGCGAGCGAACGCAGGTCCGCGTAGCCCTCGTTGAGCGCCTGGCGGATCCGGTCGGCGGCGGTGTCGGTGCGGTCGCGCTGGCCCGCCACCACCTGGGTGGGGACCCGTACGGTCGGGTCGTTGCCGCCCAGGAACAGCAGCGGGCCGGACCAGCCGAGCACCAGGACGGCGCACAGCGCCAGCGGCAGCGCGGTGCCGGGGCGGCGCTTCGGCGCGGCGGGGGCCGGCGGGCGGGCCGGGTCGAGGAGTTGCAGCCGCAGCTCCTCCAGGGCGCGGGCGATCCGGCCGGCCTCCCTCCGCTTCGGGCCGCGGACCGGCAGGTCGAGCCGTTCGCCGCGGGTGAGCCGGCGGGACTCCAGGAACAGCCGCAGCAGCGGCCGCTGGAGGCTGCGGCTCAGGTACCACGCGAGCAGCAGGGCCAGGGCGAGCAGCGCGCCGGCGGCGGCCAGGCCGAGTGCGGGGTGGCGCAGGCTGCCGGGCTTGCCGTCGACGGTGCTGGTGGAGACCACGGTCAGGCCGAGCGGGGCGGCCGGGTCGTGCCCGCCCGCGGCGCCGACGGCGGCGTAGCCGGCGACCCGGCGCACGCCCTTGGCGTCCGGGCTGCCGGCCAGGCTGCCGGCGGCCGTCCCGCCGGGGGCCGGGCGCTCGCGGGCGGCGCGCTCCCGGGCGCCGGTGACCACGGCGCGGTCGGCCTCGGCGCCGAGTTCGGCGCCGGTGCTGTCCAGGACGGCGCCGGCGGCGTCGAGGACCTGGATGGTCTGTTCCTTGCGGGTCGCGATGCCGGGCAGCCGCAGGTTGTCGGAGGCGACCAGCAGGGCGCGGCCGTCGGCCTTGGTGGTGACCAGGGCGAAGGTGAGCAGCCGGGTGCCGGCGGCGGAGGGCACCAGGACGGGCGCGGGCGCGGTGTCGGTGACCCGGCTGAGGTCGAGGCCGGCCAGCGGCACGGTCTCGCCGCGGGCGGCGAGCAGCCTGCCGGTGTCGGGGCGGACCACCGCCGTGCCGCGCCACTTGTGGTACGCCTGGCCGAGCGCGGACAGCACCGCGGCCGGCTCGGCGGGCGCGGCGTCGTAGCGGGCGGCGGCCCGGCGCAGGTCGGTGGCGCTCTCGTGCAGCCCGGCGCGCAGCGAGGCCGCGGTGTCCTCGGCGGCGTACTGGTGGGACTCCCGGACGGCCTGCGGGGTGTCGTCGACGCGCAGCCCGCCGACGGCGAGCGCGGTGATGGTGGCGACGGCGAGCAGCAGCACCAGCAGCAGCGCGATGGGCGGGCGGATGCCTCCCAGCAGCGGCATGTCGGCCCGGCGGCGATAGCGGTGCTGTCGCGGCGGGTTGGGTGCCGTGCTCACGGGGCCTCGTTCTTCTCGGGGCTCGGCGCACCTGTCCCCGGGAGGTCCGCCGGCCTTCTCGTCGGTCAAGCACTGATCAAGAGTTGGTCAAGCCGGAACAGCGTACGAAGGAGATTTCGAAAAGTTGTCACGTTCCGGTGTCGATCGGATGCCGCTTAGGGATCTCTTTCCGCGAACCGGGCGTGGTGCGCGGCCCCGGGCGGCCCCCGGTGGTCCGCGGCGGGCGGCACGGTAGGTTCGACGGCCATGGAGACTCGGGGTTCGCGACGCCCGTTGCTGCTGTCGGCGGCGGTGCTGCTGGTGCTGGCGGCGCTCGCGGCGGTGCTGACGCTGGCCGTGCGCGGCTCCGACGAGCGGCCGTCGGCGGCGGGCGCTGCGGCGGGCGCCCCGACGGGCCGGAGCGGACCGACCGGGCCCGCCCCGGTGGACCTGGCGGCCCTGGTCGACGGGTACACCGCCGGGTTCACCCCGGGCGGCCCGTACACCGCGCCGGACGCCGGGCAGCGCCGGGCGATCGCCGACGGCGTGCTCGGCGCGCTGGACGGGCAGGCCGAGCAGGCCGGGCGCTCGCTGGCGCGGGTCGGCTACCGGCTCACCGAGTTCACCGAGGCGGCGACCGGCCGCCGGGTGGCGGAGATCGCCGACGGCACGGACGCCGAGGGCCGTGGCTGGGGCCGGGTCTACCTGGACCTCTCGGCCCGGACGGGCTGGTCCGTACAGGTGCCCCACCCGGTCTCGGACGCCCGTACCGAGGCGCTCGGGGTGGACCTCTTCCGGGCCGCGCCGGGCGGGGTGCTGGTGCTCGCCGGGGCGCACCGCCGGGCCGGGGCGGACGGCGCCTCGGACGTCGCGCACCGCGCCGACACGGTCTTCGCGGCGGTGGTCGAGGTGCTCACCGGGCGCGGCCTGCCCGGCATCCAGGTGCACGGCTTCGACGAGGGCAGCCTGCCCGGGCAGGACGCGGTGGTCTCCAGCGGCGCCGGCCAGCCGGGCCCGGCCGCCGAGCTGACCGCCACCGGGCTGGGGAAGGCCGGGTACGCGGCCTGCCGGGCCTGGCGGGAGAAGTGCGGGCAGCTCGGGGGCACCACCAACGTCGAGGGCCGGTTCGCGGCCGGGCTCGGCGTGCCGTGGCTGCACGTCGAGCTGGGCAACGGGCTGCGCACCGAGCCGGCCCGCCGCGCGGCGGTGGCCGGGGTGCTGGCGCAGACGGCCCGCGGCTGGGCCGCGGGCCAGGGCTAGTGGGTCAGGGCTAGCAGGGGCGGCGGCGCAGGTCCATCACGTAGTCGTGCGGGGCGCCGGCGCTCTCGGCGGCGTCGGCGACCAGGCCGAGGTAGCGGGCCGCGGGCAGGCCGCCCTCGTAGTCGTTGAGCACGTACGTCCAGACCGGGGTGTCGCCGTCCAGGGTCTGCGCGCGCAGTTTGATCTTGCGGTAGATGCCGAGCTGGACGCCCTCCCAGCGGTCCAGGCCCTCCTCGTCCATCGGCGCGACGTCGTACAGCGAGACGAAGACCTGGTCCTTCCCGTCCTCGACGACGGTGGCCAACGAGCCCTCCCAGCCGAGCTGTTCACCGCCGAAGGTGAGCCGCCAGCCGTCCAGCCACCCGGTGCCGCGCAGTGGTGAGTGCGGGGCGCGGCGGGTCATCTGCCGTGCATCGAGGTTGGTGGCATACGCGGCGTAAAGGGGCATGGGGGGAAGACTAGCCCGGTGGATGGACGGTCCGCGGCGACTGGGCGATCGCACAGAAGCCCGGACCCCGGCGTGGCGGCGTTCCCGGCGTGCGGGACAATGGTGCACGTGACTCGGATCGTGATCATCGGTGGCGGACCCGGCGGCTACGAGGCTGCGCTGGTGGCCGCGCAGCTCGGCGCGGAGGTGACCGTCGTCGACCGCGACGGTCTGGGCGGATCGGCGGTGCTCACCGACTGCGTGCCGTCGAAGACCCTGATCGCGACCGCGGAGGTGATGACCACCTTCGACAGCTCGTACGAGGAGCTGGGCATCACCGTCGCGCAGGACGAGGCCGCGGACGCGGCCAAGGTCATCGGCGTGGACCTGGGCAAGGTCAACCGCCGTGTGAAGCGGCTGGCGATCGCGCAGTCCCACGACATCACCCAGTCGGTCACCCGGGCCGGGGTCACCGTGCTGCGCGGCCGCGGCCGGCTCGGCGGCGGCGGGCAGGCGGTGGACGGCTCCCGTGAGGTGCTGGTGGACGCGCCGGACGGCACCGTCCAGTCGCTGCGCGCCGACGCGGTGCTGATCGCCACCGGTGCCCACCCCCGCGAGCTGCCGGACGCCCAGCCGGACGGCGAGCGGATCCTCACCTGGACCCAGGTGTACGACCTGGAGGAGCTGCCCCGCGAGCTGATCGTGGTCGGCTCCGGTGTGACCGGCGCGGAGTTCGCGGGTGCCTACCAGGCGCTCGGCTCCAAGGTCACCCTGGTCTCCAGCCGTGACCGGGTGCTGCCGGGCGAGGACCCGGACGCCGCCGAGGTGCTGGAGGACGTCTTCCGCCGCCGCGGCATGAACGTGATGGGCCGCTCGCGCGCCGAGAGCGTCAAGCGGATCGGCGACCGGGTCGAGGTGGCCCTCGCCGACGGCAAGGTGATCGAGGGCACGCACTGCCTGATGGCGGTCGGCTCGATCCCCAACACCGCGCAGATGGGCCTGGAGGAGGCCGGGGTCAAGCTCAACGACTGGGGCCAGATCCAGGTCGACCGGGTCTCCCGCACCAGCGCCCCGGGCGTCTACGCGGCCGGCGACTGCACCGGCGTCTTCATGCTCGCCTCGGTGGCGGCCATGCAGGGCCGGATCGCGATGTACCACGCGCTCGGCGACGCGGTGCAGCCGCTGAACCTGAAGACCGTCGCCTCCAACGTCTTCACCGACCCGGAGATCGCCACCGTCGGCTACACCGCGGCCGATGTGGAGTGCGGCAAGATGGACGCGGTCGTGGTCAAGCTGCCGCTGCGCGGCAACCCGCGGGCGAAGATGCAGGGCATCCGGGACGGCTTCGTGAAGCTGTTCTGCCGCCCGGGCACCGGCATCGTGGTGGGCGGCGTGGTCGTCGCCCCGCGGGCCAGCGAGCTCATCCACCCGATCGCGCTCGCGGTGGACGCCAATCTGACCGTCGAACAGGTGGCCAGCGCCTTCACCGTCTACCCGTCGGTCTCCGGCTCGACCGCCGAGGCCGCCCGGCAGCTGCACATCCGCAAGCGGGTCGAGGGCGAATCCTGAGCCTCCGGCGCACAGTTGAGGGCGGCTGCCGATCGGCGGCCGCCCTTTGCGCAGGAGTGATCGTCACCCGGACGGCGGGCGCAGTCCCGGGCTGCTGACGGCGCGTATTGTACGGTCACGCGCCGCTCTTGCGTGAGCAATTCCAGCTACTAGCTGCAAACGCCTGAAAGCAGACGGTCACGCAGGTTACCGTCGGTTCTGTGTTTGCAGCAGAACGTCGCCAGTTGATCCTCGAAATGGTGCGCGCCAACGGAGCGGTCTCGCTCCGGGAGTTGGCCCGCGTCGTCCAGACCTCCGAAGTGACCGTGCGCCGCGACGTACGGGCACTGGAGGCAGAAGGGCTCCTCGACCGCCGGCACGGCGGCGCGGTGCTCCCCGGCGGCTTCAGCCGCGAACCCGGCTACCCGCAGAAGACCCACCTCTCCGCGGCGGAGAAGAGCGCCATCGCCGACCTCGCCGCCGGCCTGGTGGAGGAGGGGGACGCGGTGGTGGTCGGCGCCGGCACCACCACCCAGGAGCTGGCCCGCAGGCTGGCCAGGGTGCCCGGCCTCACCGTGGTCACCAACTCGCTGCTGGTCGCCCAGGCGCTGGCGCACGCCAACCGGGTGGAGGTGGTGATGACCGGCGGCACCCTGCGGGGTTCCAACTACGCGCTGGTCGGCAGCGGTGCCGAGCAGTCCCTGCACGGGCTGAGGGTCTCCAAGGCCTTCATCTCCGGCAGCGGGCTGACCGCCGAGCGGGGCCTGTCCACCGCCAACATGCTGTCCGCGAGCGTGGACCGGGCGCTGGTGCAGTCGGCCAACGAGGTCATCGTCCTCGCCGACCACACCAAGCTCGGCGCGGACTCCATGTTCCAGACCGTGCCCACCGAGAACATCACCCGGCTGGTCACGGACGAGCAGGCGACCGCCGACGACGGCACCGCCCGGCAACTCGACGCGATCGCCGACTGCGGGGTGCAGATCGACCTGGCGCCGCTCGGCGCCGCCCCCACCGGGGACGCCCCGGTGCACGGCACCGGCAGCGGGCCCGTCCACCAGACCCAGCCCGGCCCGCTGGCGCGCCGCCCCGCCCCGCCCCCCGGCGGCGCCCCGCTGCCCGGCCAGCGTCGGCCGGGCGCGCACGGCGGTCCGGGCGGCCTGCCGGCCAGGCTGGCCGAGCTGGGCCTCCCGCGCGGGCGCTGAGGGCCCGTACCGCCGCGCGAACGCGGCCGGCCCGCACCCCCCGAGGGGGTACGGGCCGGCCGGTGCTCCAGGGAGCGCGTCAGTCCTTGATCTCGCACAGCGCGGCGCCGCTGCTGACGCTCGCGCCCACCTCGGCCTTGAGGCCGACGACGGTGCCCGCCTTGTGCGCGTTCAGCGGCTGCTCCATCTTCATCGCCTCCAGGACCACGATCAGCTCGCCCTCGGCGACGACCTGGCCCTCCTCGACGGCGACCTTGACGATGGTGCCCTGCATCGGCGAGGCCAGGGTGTCACCACTGACGGCCGAACCGGCCTTCTTGGCGCCCACCCGGCGCTTGGCCTTCGCGGCACCCGCCGCACCGGCCGCCGGGGCCGCCGAGACGCCCAGCGAGGACGGCAGCGAGACCTCGATCCGCTTGCCGCCGACCTCGACCACGACGGTCTCGCGGCCCTCGGCCTCCTCGCCGTCGCCGGGCGCGCCCGCGAACGGCGGGATGGTGTTGTCGAACTCGGTCTCGATCCACCGGGTGTAGATCGTGAACGGGCCCTCGCCGCCGTGCACCTCGGGCGCGAACGCCGGGTCGGTGACGACCGCCTGGTGGAACGGGATGGCGGTGGCCATGCCCTCCACCTTGAACTCGTTCAGCGCGCGGCGGGCCCGCTCCAGGGCCTGCTTGCGGTCCCGGCCGGAGACGATCAGCTTGGCCAGCAGGGAGTCCCAGGCCGGGCCGATGACCGAGCCGGTCTCCACGCCGGAGTCCAGCCGGACGCCCGGGCCGGACGGCGGCGCGAACAGCGTCACGGTGCCGGGCGCGGGCAGGAAGCCCCGGCCCGGGTCCTCGCCGTTGATGCGGAACTCGAACGAGTGGCCGCGCACCTCGGGGTCGCCGTAGCCCAGTTCCTCGCCGTCGGCGATCCGGAACATCTCGCGGACCAGGTCGAGTCCGGTGACCTCCTCGGTGACCGGGTGCTCGACCTGCAGCCGGGTGTTGACCTCCAGGAAGGAGATCGTGCCGTCCAGCGCCACCAGGAACTCGCAGGTCCCGGCGCCCTCGTAGCCGGCCTCCTTCAGGATGGCCTTGGACGCCCGGTACAGCTCGGCGTTCTGCTCGGCGGTCAGGAACGGCGCGGGCGCCTCCTCGACCAGCTTCTGGTGCCGGCGCTGCAGCGAGCAGTCACGGGTGGAGACGACCACCACGTTGCCGTGCTTGTCCGCGAGGCACTGGGTCTCCACGTGCCGCGGGTTGTCCAGGTAGCGCTCGACGAAACACTCGCCGCGGCCGAAGGCGGCGACGGCCTCGCGCACCGCGGACTCGTACAGCTCCGGGATCTCCTCCAGCGTGCGGGCGACCTTGAGGCCGCGGCCGCCGCCGCCGAAGGCCGCCTTGATGGCGACCGGAAGGCCGTGCTCCCGGGCGAACACGACCACCTCGTCGGCACCCGAGACCGGGTCCGGGGTGCCAGCGACCAGCGGCGCGCCGGCGCGCTGCGCCACGTGCCGGGCGGTGACCTTGTCACCGAGGTCGCGGATGGCCTGCGGGGGCGGGCCGATCCAGGTCAGGCCCGCGTCGAGGACGGCCTGGGCGAAGTCGGCGTTCTCCGACAGGAACCCGTAGCCGGGGTGGACGGCGTCGGCCCCGGAGTCCGCTGCGGCCTTCAGGACCTTGGCGATGTCCAGGTAACTGGTGCCGGGGGTGTCTCCACCCAGCGCGTAAGCCTCGTCGGCCGCGCGGACGTGCAGCGCATCCCGGTCCGGCTCGGCGTAGACGGCGACGCTGGCGATACCGGCGTCCGAGCAGGCCCGGGCGACGCGGACGGCGATTTCCCCGCGGTTGGCGATGAGCACCTTGCGCACTGTGGCTCCCTTCTTGAACCTGGTCGAGTTTATGGATTCCTGGGCGGTACCGGCGAGTAGCCCCAGGTTGTGAACTATCCCACACGGACGGTGATGAATTTCCGGGGCCCGTCGACCGCCCGTCCGGTGACGCCGCAGGTCGCGGCCGGTGCGGTCGAACCGGCCGGATCCACAGCGGGTGACCGGGCGTTGTCCGGTGCCCCGGTGGCATCGGACACACTCTCGCGCGGCCGGCTCAAACGACGGTGGAACGGGCGGCGGGCCGCCGCCCTGCGGGCCCGGCCGTCAGGCCCAGAGGTCGACCAGCCGGACGTCCAGGTCGGCGAGCAGGGTGCGCAGCAGCGGCAGCGAGAGGCCGATGACGTTGCCCGGGTCGCCGTCGATGCCCTCGATGAACGGCGCCGAGCGCCCGTCCAGGGTGAACGCCCCGGCGACGTGCAGGGGCTCGCCGGAGGCCACGTAGGCGGCGATCTCGGCGTCGTCCGGGGTGCCGAAGCGGACGGTGGTGGACGCGGTCGCCGAGGACTGCCGGCCGGTCGCGGTGTCGATCACGCAGTGGCCGGTGCGCAGCACCCCGGCCCGGCCGCGCATCGACTGCCAGCGGGCGAGCGCCTCGGTGGCGTCGGCGGGCTTGCCGAGGGCCTGGCCGTCCAGCTCCAGGACGGAGTCGCAGCCGATCACCAGCTCGCCGTCGGTCAGTGCGGCGGCGACCGCCTTCGCCTTGGCCTCGGCCAGCACCAGGGCGAGTTCGGCCGGGGTGGCGGCGCTGATCGCGTCCTCGTCGACGCCGCTGACCACCACGCGCGGGTCGAGGCCCGCCTGGCGCAGCAGTCCGAGGCGGGCGGGGGAGGCGGAGGCGAGGACGAGGATGCGCTGGTCGGTCATGCCCCTCAGGGTAGGGGGTGCCAGTGTCCGCCGTTCGGGTGAACGACGGTCGCAGCGGTCGGGTGGGCGGCGGTCACCGCAGTCGGGTGAGCGGCGGTCACAGCAGGAGGAGGACGGCGGCCACCATCGCGAGGGCGGCGAGCACCCGGCCGGCCCGGTGCAGCCGCTCCATCATCCGGCGGGCCTCCGGGGAGGGCTCGTCGCGGGGGTCTGACCAGAGCACACGTCCAGGGTGCGCCGCGCCCGGCCCCGGGCGCCTGAGTATCCGTACTCAGCTTTCGGGCAATCCGGGCGGACGGGCCCGAACGGGTGCGGAGTGGGTCGTGGGGCGGGGCGACATACCACTCCGCCACCGGGGGGGAAGGACGCCCCCCCGGGC